>NZ_CACZDK010000047.1 GCF_902779965.1 Fibrobacter succinogenes
GTCCATGCCGGCAATCATCAAGAGCTGCTTGTACTGCTGCGGAGACTGCGGGAGGGCGTAGAACTTGCCCGGGTTCACGCGGGACGGCACGAGGTAGTCACGTGCGCCTTCCGGTGTCGATTTGCAAAGGCACGGAGTTTCAATGTTTTCAAAACCGTTAGAATAGAAGAAGTCATAGACGGCCTTGAGGAAGCGGCTCTTGAGGAGGAGCTTCTTCTGGATCCACGGACGGCGGAGGTCCAAATAGCGGTACTGCAAGCGGAGGTCGTCGTTTTCCTTGCATTCTTCGTTCGGGTCGTTGATAGCGAGCGGAGAGGTGAGGGCGGCGTTCAAGATTTCGAGGCTGTCGGCCTTGACTTCGATTTCACCCGTGGCGAGCTTTTCGTTGGTGTTGCCTTCTTCACGGGCGTAGACCTTACCAGTCACGTAAATAACGTATTCGTTACGGAGCTGTTCGGCGGTCTTCAACACATCGGCGTTGTAGTCCGGGTTGAAAACGATCTGGGTCTTGCCATACTTGTCGCGGAGGTCAACGAAAATCACACCACCATGGTCACGGCGGCGATCCACCCAACCGGCGAGTGTTACGGTCTGGCCAACATCTTCCTTGCGAAGCTGGCCGCAGTTATGTGTACGTTTCATGGTTGTATCCTTGAAGATAATTTTTCGGGGCAAAATATAGAAAAGTAGGAAGTAGGAAGTAGGAAGTAGGAAGGAAAAAATAGTGATTAGTAGTTAGAAAATGTAGTTGGAATTGTGTTATTGACGGAGCACAGTCATTCTCGACCGAAGGGAGGGAATCCAGGCATTCTATGTCAAAAAAATCTAGGACTTTGTTTTATAGGGGAGGGGGAAAGCCTTCCCCTCGCTTCCATCGTCAGTCTCCGTGACAAAGGTCCCTGAGCCTGTCGAAGGGCCGCTACCCTTTCGAGCGGGGACACCCCGCAACGCCTCGTTAAAAGCATTTGTTGTCGGCTTGAACTTTGAAAGAGCAATATGCAAAATTTGCACATACCACTTTTGATGTTTTATCTCAGCTTATAAAGAGCCCCTATAAGACAATAAAAAAAGCCACCCCTTTTCAGGATGACTAAGCACTTACGTGCAGCTGGCCTGTAGGCTCCATAACGCCCCGACGGAATCCGGTTGATCATTTGGTTATGGCCATCACAACGTTCATCATCCATAATATATCATTTTTCACAAGGAAAGTCAATACCCCATGTTTTATCTCGGCTCATAAAGAGCCCCTATAAAATCAAAATCGTTTTCACTCCTATAAGAATCTATGAGGAAGGACGGTAAACTCCTTCATACGGATTCGAAAATCCCAAGCGGCCCACCATTTCCGCTTACTCACATAGATTCTAATAATGAATATACCTTTATTTATGCGGGTTCGCAAGCGTTTCTCTTGTGAAAAAATCAGAAAAATTGGATAAAAAGCGAGCAAGTGAGTGTCGCGACAAAATGCTTGCATTTTGTCATGACCGAACGCAGCCTGCGGACGCATTTTGCGTCAATCCTGTGATTTTGGGCCATTTTTTTGGAGCCTTGGTGTTGTGTTGCCGAAGTGGCTGTATATTTCGGCAAATTCCCTCAGGATGCATACCGTGGAGCGGGGCTCGATTATATTGGCGATTCGTCGTCGGTGAGTCCTTATGTCTGCCGCTTTTGCAGTGCCTCGGAAAATCGAAAATTGTTACAACCCACATGATAACCTCGGGTATGAAATGTTCTTGGTTTCGCCCATGAAAAATTTGACGACGGAGGCGGTGGTGTAGGTGAGACATGTTCCTAACTGCACCATCTGTTCCCCGAAGGGAATGTTGGTGTAGAATAGTTCCAGAAAGGATGCCTTGACTTCTTTGTCCAACTTTTTCTTTTTTGCTGCGTGTAATTTGTACGCAATCTGATCGATGAATGGACGGTAGGGTTCCATGATGTCCTCTATTGACTTTTTTAACTTAATAAGTTAAATTTAAGTTAAACGGGCGAGGTGAGCATGGGCGGTATTACCTACAAGACGATTAACGGCAAGCGTTATGCATACTACCAGTGGACTGAAAACGGAAAACAGCATAGCCGTCGTGTGAAGGATGACGAGTTCTTGGAACTTTCCGCAAAAATTGCTGCGGAGCGTTCTGCTGTTTATTCTGCGGCTCCCCAGTTCAAGACTGATGTGAAAATCGGGTCGCAGTTGACGCGTTTCTATGCTTCTGTGATGAAGTGGAAAAAACGTGAAATTTTTAGCGTCCTTCATGATTATGTCTATGGTGAAAGTAACGACCGTGTTATGATTCTCTATGGGCTTCGTCGCACGGGAAAGACGACTCTAGTCCGTCAGCTTATCGGTGAAATGTCGTCAGAAATGCAGATGAAGACGGCGTTTGTTCAGCTGAGTTCTCGTCATTCGTTGGCCGAAGTCAATCACGATCTTAAGTTGCTGGAATCGTTGGGCTATCGCTATGTCTTTGTGGATGAAGTGACGATGCTTCAAGATTTTATCGAGGGGGCCGCACTTTTTTCCGATATTTTTGCTGCAAGCGGAATGAAAATTGTGCTTTCGGGAACGGATTCTTTGGGTTTTGTGTTTTCTGAGGATGAACAACTTTATGACCGTTGCTTTTTGCTGCATACAACTTTCATTCCTTATCGTGAATTTGAAAATGTTCTTGGTGTGGTCGGAATAGATCGATTTATTGAGTTTGGGGGCACCATGAGCATGGGTGGGAGTAATTACAATACAGATAGATTTACCTTCGCTACAAAGAAAAGTGCTGACGAGTATGTGGATTCTGCGATTGCTCGCAATATCCAGCATTCGCTAAAATGCTACCAGCATGAGGGGCATTTTCGTTCGTTGCAAGAACTCTACAATGCGGGTGAATTGACGAGCGCCATCAACCGCGTTGTGGAGGATGGGAATCACCGGTTTACCATTGACGTTTTAACCCGGAATTTTAAGTCCGGTGATTTGAAAAGGTCTCAAGCGAATCTTCGCCGCGACAGGTTTAAACCTACGGATGTTTTGGATCGTGTTGACATAGATTCTGTTACAAAACGGTTAAAAGAACTATTGCTGATCAAGGACAGGGAGGAACAGTCTGTTGCCATAAATGAATCGCACAGGGCCGAAATCAAGGAATATTTGGATTTGCTTGACCTTACTTGCGATATAGATGTTGTCAACATGTCTAGCTTGAATGAACAGCGTTCTCGGACGGTTCTTTCGCAGCCGGGGCTTCGGTTTGCTCAAGCCTCGGCACTGATTCAGAGTCTGTTGCTTGATGAAACGTTTAGAGACATCTCAATTGCCGAACGCATGTCTATCGAGAAACGGATCCTCGATGAAATTCGTGGACGTATGATGGAAGAAATTGTCTTGCTAGAAACGAAAATGGCTCGACCTGATATGCAAGTTTTTCAATTGCAGTTTGCAGTCGGGGAGTTCGATATGGTTGTTTTTGACCCACGTAATGCTTGTTGTGAAATTTACGAGATTAAGCATTGTGGCCAAATGGCAAAGGAACAGTGCCGCCATTTGCTTGATTCTAAGAAATGCGCGGATACGGAATTCCGTTACGGAAAAATTCATAGCAAGAACGTGATTTACCGTGGAAATGCGGGAACTTTTGGCGAAATCCGTTATTTGAATGTCGAGGATTATCTGAAGAGCCTGCGAAACAACTGACCGCATTTTCTCCGGTTTTTGACCTCGCTTACACCCCCTGTAACATCCCTTACGGGACGTGTAAATTCCATACATCTGGTGTAAAAATGGACGTTAAGGCATGAATTTTGCATATAGGAAAATTTTCCTTTTATCGCTCCTTTTGGTCTTTTTATCGCCCATTTTCGCAAGTAAACAATATTTTCGCAACTTTTTGACGATTTTCTTGTCTTTTTTAATTTTTTACTTGTATATTCTTTTCTGTGTTTAATGAAAATACCCTATTTTGGGGTGTTTTGGTTCAATTTGGAGATTTAAATGGCAGAAGATTTGCAAGCCCTGATGGAACGCATCCAGAAGGATGCTGTCGAAAAGGCTGAACTCGCAGCAGCAGATATTATTTCTAAGGCAAAAGACAAGGCCGCCGAAATTGTGAAGGCCGCCGAAGACGAAGCCAAGGCAAAACTCGAAAACGCCGACAAGGAAGCTCAAGCATTTACAGAACGCAGCGAACGCACTTTGGAACAGTCCGCACGTGATTTGCTCCTCTCGGTGGGCAAGAATCTCGAAAAAATGATTCTCGATCTTCTCAGCCTCCAAGTTGAAAAATCTCTCGATGAATCAACTGTGAAGAACATGCTTCTCACCGTTGCCAAGAGCTATACCTCCGATATCGAAATTGATTTCTCCGAAGCCGATGCGAAGGCTCTTTCGAGCTTTGTCATGGGCGAATTTGCGAAACAGCTCAAGGCTGGCGTCAAGGTCGAAAGCGACAAGGGCGTCAAGTTCGGCTTCCGCGTTAAGCTCGATGGCGGCAAGGTCAGCCACGAATTTACAGAACAGGCAATGGCGGAATCTCTTTCTGCCTTGCTCAGACCGCAGCTTGCAAAGATTGTAAACAAGGCCGCCCAGGGCAAATAAGGCGGTCCAATGAGCAGTCCAGCATATTTGATGGCATCGCTTCCGATGCTAGAACTGGGCGACGTTCCGCCCCTTAGCATGGCCGAGTTCCGTGGCCGTTGCGAAGGTGTGCTGGATGCCCCAGAACTTGAAGCGCTCGACGCTCTCTTAGCGGGCGAAGAGTGCGATGATGAATTTGTTCGGGAATACCAATCCCGTGAAATCCAGATGAGAAACGTTTCCGGAAGGCTCCGCGCCCAAGCGTGGGGGCCTGAAGTGCGTTTTGCGGAACGTTCTTTCTCTGGTTATGACGTCACCTTTGCTAAGATGATCCAGGACGCGTTCATGAAGGCCAGTCCGCTAGAAAAGGAACAGGATATCGACCGCGCCCGTTTCTGGCTTGTTGATTCTCTTGCCGGTGTAGGCGAGGGAACGGTCAAGCACGTTTATGCTTACGCGATTAAGCTCAAAATTTGTGAGCGCTGGGCTGGCATAAACGAAATTGCAGGTGATAAAGCCGTCATCAATGTTATTAATGCTAACGATCCTGCGTTTAGGCAGGAATGATTGGAGGTCCATTTTCAATGGCTAGTATCGGAAAAATAACCGGCGTCAACGGAAACTTGATTCGTGTAAAGTTCGAAAGCGCCGTTTCCCAGAACGAAGTGGCTTATGCAAAGCTCGTTACGAAGAACAAAGAAGGTAAGGCTGAAATCATTCCCCTCAAGAGCGAAGTGATTCGTATCCGCGGTGATTACGCTGAACTCCAGGTATTCGAAGATACGACTGGCCTTAAGGCTGGCGACGAAGTCGAATTTACCGGTGAACTTTTGTCTGTTGAACTTGGCCCTGGCCTTCTGACTCAAGTGTTTGACGGTCTCCAGAACCCGCTGCCGAAGCTTGCTGACGAATGCGGCTTCTTCCTCCAGCGCGGTAAGTACTTGAAGGCTCTCCCGCGTGATACCAAGTGGGCTTTTACTCCGGTTGCTAAAGTGGGCGATGTGGTTGTTGCCGGTGATACCATCGGTACGGTTCCCGAAGGCGTGTTCTCGCACCGCATCATGGTGCCGTTCAAGCTCCTAGGCAAGTGGACTGTAGATTATGTGACTCCGGCTGGTGACCGCGTTGTCGAAGATGTTGTCGCAAAGCTCAAGAACGATAAGGGCGAAACCGTCGATGTGACGATGGTGCAGACCTGGCCGGTGAAGATGCCGATCAAGGCTTTCGAAGAACGCTTGCGCCCCTCCAAGCCGCTTACTATGCAGCAGCGCATTATCGATACGTTCTTCCCCGTGATGCAGGGCGGTACGTTCTGTACGCCGGGCCCCTTCGGTGCCGGTAAGACCGTGCTCCAGCAGCTCATGAGCCGTTATGCCGACGTGGACATCGTGATTTTGGCTGCTTGCGGTGAACGTGCTGGTGAAGTGGTGGAAACCCTTCGCGAATTCCCGGAATTGATTGACCCGCGTACGGGCAAGTCCTTGATGGAACGTACGCTGATTATTTGTAACACGTCTTCGATGCCGGTGGCTGCTCGTGAAGCTTCCGTTTATACCGGCGTA
This sequence comes from Fibrobacter succinogenes, assembly GCF_902779965.1. Lineage (NCBI taxonomy): Bacteria > Pseudomonadati > Fibrobacterota > Fibrobacteria > Fibrobacterales > Fibrobacteraceae > Fibrobacter > Fibrobacter succinogenes. The sequence goes on from NZ_CACZDK010000047.1 coordinate 6,136, forward strand.
ACCCTCGCTGAATACTACCGCCAGATGGGCCTCAACGTGCTCTTGCTTGCAGACTCCACATCTCGTTGGGCTCAGGCTCTGCGCGAAATGAGCGGCCGTTTGGAAGAAATTCCGGGCGAAGAAGCATTCCCGGCTTACCTCGAATCCGTGATCGCTTCGTTCTACGAACGCGGTGGTGTTGTCCGCCTCAAGGACGGTTCGACAGGCTCCGTGACGATTTGCGGTTCTGTTTCTCCGGCTGGTGGTAACTTCGAAGAACCGGTGACTCAGGCAACCCTTAAGGTGGTGGGCGCATTCCTCGGCCTTAGCCGTGAACGTTCTGACCAACGTCGCTTCCCGGCTATCCATCCGCTTGATTCTTGGTCCAAGTACGAAGGCATTATCGATTCCAAGAAGGTGGCTGAAGCCCGCACCATTCTCGCTAACGGCGTGGATGTGAACAACATGATGAAGGTCGTGGGCGAAGAAGGTACTTCCATCGAAGACTTTATTGTTTATCTGAAATCCGAATACTTGGATGCAGTTTATCTGCAACAGGACGCTTATAACGAAATTGATGCGGCCTGCTCTGCTGAACGCCAGAAGTACGTGTTCGACAAGATTTACACGATTCTTAAAACGCCGATGTCGTTTGCCGAAAAGGATGTCGCTCGTACGTTCTTCCTCAAGCTCACGCAGGCAACCAAGGACTGGAACCGCGTGGCATTTGACTCTCAGGAATTCAAGGATCTCGAATCCAGTATTTTTGCTTCCGTAAAGGAGGTTTCTGCTAATGCATAATGTTGCTTACCATCGTATTGAACGCATTGCCGGTTCTGTGATTACTTTGAGAGCCGAAGGCGTTGCTAACCAGGAACTCGCTCAGGTTACAAGTTCTTTCGGTACATCTCTTGCCCGTGTTATCCGCATTGATGGCGACCTCGTGGACTTGCAGGTGTTCGCTGGTGCTCGTGGTATTTCTACTGACTCCGAAGTGCGTTTCCTTGGTGAACCGATGAAGGTTCCGTACAGCGAAGCTTTGCTTGGCCGCGTGTTTAACGGTGCTGGCAAGCCCCGTGATAACGGCCCCGAAGTGGACGGCGAACGCATTACCATTGGCGGCCCGTCTGTGAACCCGGCAAGGCGTATCATCCCGAAGACGATGGTGCGTACGGGTATCCCGATGATTGACGTGTTCAACACGCTCGTGGTTTCCCAGAAGCTCCCGATTTTCTCTATTGCTGGTGAACCGTATAACGAACTTTTGGCCCGTATTGCTTTGCAGGCCGAAGTGGACGTGATTATCCTCGGCGGTATGGGCCTCAAGCACGATGACTACCTCTACCTCAAGGATTACCTTGAAAAGAACGGAGCTCTTTCCCGTACGGTGATGTTCATGCACACTGCATCGGACCCGATTGTGGAATGCTTGCTCGTTCCGGATGCATCCCTCGCTGTTGCAGAAAAGTTCGCCACCGAAGGCAAGAACGTGCTCGTGCTCCTCACGGACATGACGAACTTTGCCGACGCCATGAAGGAAATTGCCATTACGATGGAACAGATTCCGTCGAACCGCGGTTATCCTGGCGACCTTTACTCTCAGCTCGCTAGCCGTTACGAAAAGGCAGTGGACTTCAGCGATGCTGGTTCTATTACGATTTTGGCTGTGACCACCATGCCGGGCGACGACGTGACGCACCCGGTTCCGGACAATACCGGTTATATTACCGAAGGTCAGTTCTACTTGCGCAAGGGCCGTATCGAACCGTTCGGTTCTTTGAGCCGTTTGAAACAGCAGGTGAACGGTAAGACCCGTAGCGACCATCGTACCATCATGAACACTATGATTCAGTTGTACGCAAGCTACAAGGAAACCTTGGAAAAGCAATCCATGGGCTTCAACATGAGCAACTGGGACCAGAAGCTGTTGAAGTATGGTGTGCGCTTCGAAAAGGAAATGATGGACCTTTCAGTAAACATCCCTCTAGAAAAGGCTTTGGACCTTGGCTGGGAAATTCTTGCCGACTGCTTCACTCCTGAAGAAACCGGTATTCCGACCAAGATGATCAACGAATATTGGCCGAAGAAGTGGTAATATGGCTAAGGTCAAGTTAACTAAAAACGCCCTCAAGGCGGAACGTGACGCGTTGAAGCGCTTCCAGCGCTATCTGCCGACGTTGCTTTTAAAGAAGCAGCAGCTGCAGATGGAAATGCGTACGCTCCAGGAGAAGGTGATGGCGAAACGCGAAGAAGAGGATAAGCTCCGCAAGAGCATGGCTTCGTGGATTTCGCTTTTTGCCGAACCCATTGAGTGGGACAAATATCTCTCGGTGAAGAGCGTCGAACAGGGCGAAGGAAACATCGCCGGCGTGCGCATCCCGACGTTCAGTGGCGTGGAATTCAACGTGAACATTCCGGATTTCTTTACGACTCCGGTGTGGCTTGACGATGGTATCCGCAGCCTTCAGGGCCTGATTTCGCTGCGCTTGGAACGCCGCGTGCTCGAAAAGCAGTACGAGCTTCTTTCCAAGGAACTCCGTACCACGAGCCAGCGCGTGAACCTGTTCGAAAAAGTCAAGATTCCCGAGTCTAAGGATAACATCCGCAAAATCAATATTTTCTTGGGTGACCAGCAGACAAGCGGTGTTGCCCGTAGTAAGCTTGCCAAGGGCAAGGCTACGGCGAAGGCGCTTGCTCTTGACGCCCAGAGTAAGGAGGTTGCCGCATGATTACTCCTATGAAAAAGGTAACCGTTCTTACGCTTGTTAGCCACAAGGAAGAAACTTTAAAGGCCTTGCGCGAAATGGAAATTATCCATTTGACGCCGTTGCAGAATGCGGTTGGCGTTTCTGTGAATGGTGCAAAGGGCGCTGTTGCCCGCGTGCAGAAGGCGATGGAAGTTGTTCCTGATAAACTCCGCAAAGGTGTAACGCCTGCGGAAAAGGGCGCAAGTGGTGTAACGCTTGTCGAAGAAATCCAGACGCTTATTTCTGAAAAGAAGAATGCCGAAGTCCAGCTGGAACAGTCCCAAGAGGAACTGACAAAGCTCGGTGCTTTTGGAAACCTGGATCCGAGAACCGTGAAGGAACTCGCCGCCAAGGGCATTTTTGTGCGCCTTTACCTTGCCGATACTTCGAAAGATCCTTTTGAAGTCGAAGGTGAGTGCGCTTACAAGCATGTCTTTGCCAAGGATGAAAATGGCACTTACATTGCCGTGTTCAGCAAGGGTGAAGCTCCAGCAAAGGTGACAGGCGCCTTTACCGAAATCACGATGCCTCAAAAATCTCTCGAAGAATATCGACAGATTGAAGAAGAAGCGAAGACGACGATTTCGGCTGTTGACGAACGCTTTGCTCAGCTTGCTTCCGTGAAGGACGAACTTGAAGATCGCCTTATGGAAGTGACGGACCGTTACAATCTCGTCGAAGCATCTGCAAGCATGCTCCAGAATAGCGAAATCGCGGCGCTTCAGGGATTCTGCCCGGAACCGCGCGTTGCCGAAATTAGGGCGGCTGCAAAGGCTAACGGCTGGGGTATCCGCGTCGAAGATCCGACGGATGAAGACAACATCCCGACGCTTCTTGGTTACAACAAGCTTTCGCGCCCGATGCAGTGCCTCTATGACATTATCGGCATTTCGCCGGGCTACAACGAAGTCGATGTAAGCTCAGTGTTCCTGTGCTTCTTCAGCATATTCTTTGCGATGATTGTGGGCGATATGGCGTACGGCCTGTTGTTCCTCGGACTTGCTGTTTTTGCCCGCACGAAAATGCCGAAGGCGAGCAGCGCCGGATTCCACTTTATCTATTTGATGAGCTGGGCGACTATCATTTGGGGCGCCATCAATGCAAACTTCCTCGGCCTTACGCCGGAACTTGCAGGGTGGAGTTACTACCTCGATATCGCGAACTATAACTTTATCCCGGAAGGCGTGCGCAACGTGCTCTACTGGATTCGCAGCTCTGCTCCGACGGATCCGACGCGCTTTGAAGCCTACAAGCAGTTCTGCGAGACGTTTACGTTCTTGCCGGCTAGCTTTGTGCCGAAGGCCGCGGGTGCATCTCAGATGCAGCACATTCAGTTGTTCTGCTTCTGCATTGCCGTTGTGCACCTGAGCATTGCCCATGCTTGGAATGTCGTTGTGCGTATCAAGCGCAAGTCTTCGACATTCATGGCACAAGTGGGCTGGCTCATGGGCGCTTGGGTCATGTTTTTCCTTGCATGCAACATGGTGCTTGGAATCGACATGCCGGCATTCGTCATCCCGATGTTCATCGTGGAAGCGGTGCTCCTAGTGCTCTTTACGGTGCCGCCAAGCCGCTTAAAGCAAGACTTTATTAGCATCCCGATGCTTGTGCTTGACGTCGTGAACAGCTTTACCGATGTCATCAGTTATATCCGTCTCTTTGCGGTGGGTATGTCTGGTGCCGCTATCGCTGAAGCGTTTAACGACATGCTCTCGCCGCTCTTTGGCTCTGCTGTTGGCATTGCTGGTGCTGCATTCATCTTGCTCTTTGTGCATGGCTTGAACATTGCTCTTGCCGTGATGGGCGTTGCGGTGCATGCTGTTCGTCTTAACACTCTCGAATTTTCAAATGGACTTGGCCTTGAATGGAGCGGCTTTGCCTTTACTCCTTTCGCCAAGCAAAAAAATTAAACCAAGGGTTAAATCCCGCTACTTAATGAGGATAATATAATGGAACCGAATACAATGGTGACTCTCGCTAAAATGGGTGCTGCAGCTGCGCTTGGCATTGCGGCTATGGGCTCTGCCCTTGGTTGCGGAACGGCTGGTATGTCTGCTATCACGATGTGGAAGAAGGCTTATGCCCAGGGCAAAAGTGCTCTCTTTACGCTCCTCGTGTTCGTCGGTGCCCCGATTTCCCAGACGATTTACGGCATGCTTTTGATGAACTTCATTCTGGATGCAGCAAAGGCTAGTGACTTTACGAACTGGGGCGGCTGCCTCGGTGCAGGTATCTTCGGTGGCCTCGGCATGATGGCTTCTGCTTGGTACCAGGGCAAGTCTGCTGCTGTAGCTTGCGATGCTCTCGGTGAAACCGGCAAGGGCATGGTGAACTACTTGATGGTTCTCGGTATCGTCGAAACTGTCGCTTTGTTCGTGCTCGTGTTCTCCATGATGGTGCTTCATTAATCCAGTGAGGTAGCACGTATGGATCAAACACAATTTTTGACGCTCGCAAAGCTCGGTGCGGTGGCGGCCCTTGGCCTTGCTGCAGTGGGTTCTGCGCTGGGCTGCGGGACTGCCGGTATGGCGGCCATCGGTGCCTGGAAAAAAGCGTATCTCAAGGGTAAGAACGCGCTTTTTACGCTGCTCATCTTTGTGGGTGCGCCGATTGCGCAGACGATTTACGGAATGCTTTTGATGATGTTCATTTTGAACAAGTCTCAAGCGGCTCCGGGCAACTGGGCTGCTTACCTTGGTGTAGGCATCTTCGGTGGCATCGGCATGATGGCTTCTGCCTGGTACGTGGGCAAGTCCGCTGCTGACGCTTGCAACGCTCTTGGCGAAACGGGCAAGGGCCTCGTGAATTACCTCATGGTGCTCGGCGTGGGCGAAACTGTCGCGCTGTTCGTCATGGTGTTCTCGATGATGCTTGTGTCGTAGCGGAGCTACGACAGTAGGCTGTAGGAAGTAGACAGTAGGAAGTGTCATTCTGAGCAAAAAAGACTGCTTGGCGGCAGTCTTTTTTTGTTGTTAAAAGGCACACAAAATCGCTAATTTTATTTGTCATTTTCCTGTTTCTTTAAGTATATTAAAAGTATGCAAAACGATTCTATTCAAATTTCGCCAAGTATTCATGAGTACCTTTTGACTCATGGTTATACTGAAAATTTTTCTGTGACTCCCATTGCCGGTGCCGGTTCTGGAAGGCGTTATTTCCGTATTGCCGATGGTGAACGGAAGTGTGTCTTGCAGGTTAGTGCCGAGGTTAATGACGATTTCAAGCATTTTGTTGAATATTCCAAGACGTTTAGGGAATATGGTTTGCCGGTTCCGCGCGTTTATTGTGTCGATGAATCCTCTTGCCAGGTTTTGCAAGAAGATTTAGGCAAACGTAGTCTTTTGGACGAAGCGTACCCGAATGGGAGCAAGGTGCTTTCGGGAAGTGTCCGTATTTTGTACCCGGAAGTGATTGATGCGCTTATCCAGTGGCAAAATGCAAGCCATCAGTTGTTCAGCCATCATACCGAGATTTGGCTGCGTCGCTTTGATTTTGCCGCTCTCAAGTGGGAAACGGATTACTTTACTGAAAATTTTCTGAAGCTCCACAAGGGCATCACGGAAATTCCGGAATCAGTGCGAAATTTCTATTCGTTAGTTGCTGTTTCTGTTGAAGCGCAGACGAAAGTTTTGATGCATCGCGATTTCCAGAGCCAGAATATCATGATTCGCCCGAATTCCGAAGTGGCGTTCGTCGATTTCCAGGGCGCTCGTCGCGGTTCCATGTTCTATGATATTGCATCGCTCTTGTGGGATCCGTACGTAAGTCTTCCGCTTCCTATGATCAAGGACTTCTTTGAATATTGGCGCAGCTTGTATCGCGGTACAAGAATTTATACGAAGGATGATGCCTGGGAAGGCTTTGTGCATGCTAGTTTGCAACGTTTGATGCAGGCTCTTGGTGCGTACTGCTTCCTCTCGAAGGTGAAGAAGATTGAAAAGTTTGAACAGTATATTGAGCCGGGCAAGGCGCAGCTCCGTACTCTGTTTGGCGAATTCAAGCTTATGGCCAAGGCTACAGACCCAGAAGTGTTCAAATTCATGGATTGGGCTTTGCAGTAATGGTTCCTACATATGTGCGTGTTTACACGCAGCCGGTTGAATTCAATCGTGCTTTGGGGTATGCTTACGATGCTCTTGTAAATGGTCCTTATCGTTTTGACGCTTTGTCGGCATGGAAAGGGCTTTCTGAGCGTATAGCCCAGGGCATTTATATGGGGCAGGGGCTTTTACTTCCGCATACGCGTATTCCTGGTTTGCCGGGTCCGCTAATGGCTTTTGTGGTTTGTCGTGAGGGCTTTACGGGAATAAAAACGCGTAATGATGAATTGGCGCAGTTTATTTGCGTGTTGCTTTCGCCAGCGGAATCGGCGATGGCGCATACGATGGAGATTGCCAATGTGGCAAAGCTTATGCTGAACCCAGAATGGAAAGAGAAAGCGCTCAGCGCGACTGACGAGGAAGAATTGAAAGTTTTATTCTGAGTTGAGTGTTTTGTGCTTAGAAGGTACTTGTTCAGAGTTACTAGTTACTGAGGTCGCTTCGCTGCAGTTCTAAGCTCTGCCAACTAAGCTCTGCCAACTGCGGCGAAGCCGCCCTACCACTGCAGGCTACCGACGGCGTAAGTGCGGTAGCCTTTAAAGTCTCCGAAGAACCGCGTGTAGCTGCATCTAAAGCTGAACCAATCCCATGGTTTTGCTTCTAAATTGAATCCGAGTTCCTTGTAACGCACAGTTGTTTTTTTGCTCAGGAACTTCTTGTCCGTTGCACTTTCGGGCGTGTGGAGGTCGTTGATGTTCCCGCCGAAGGCAGTGTCTTTGGCGACTGCGCCAAAGAAAAGCGTTGCTTGGAGGAATTTGTAGGCGGCACTGACTTCGGTGTGTACTTCTTGGCTATTCGGGCCGAGGTCGCTACCGAGGCTTTGGGCGTAATTGGCGTAGGTGTAGCCGCGGCCTTTATGGTGCGTGTAAACCCATGGCTCAATGCGGGTGTATTCAAACATCCAACCGAGATTTGCGGGGCCGAGTACAATGTTATCGCGGGCGACTCCGAGCGTTGTTGCCCACTTGTTGCCCCACCAAGAATCGTCGAACATGCTTGTCGGTGATTTCATATCGTCCCACAAGAGTTCTGCGTAGAATTCCCAATTCGGGAGCGTTTTGACGCTCAAGTCAAATGCAAGCGAGATATTGTCTTGGTCGCCTTGCAAGTGCTCCTGGAAAACGTAGGGGATGAACGGAATGACGTAAGCCCATTCGAATTCGCGACCGGTACTGTCGCTATCTTTATTCGGGTTGGAACCTGCGGCCTCGATGGTGGTGCCGTAGAGCGATGTTTCTGAAATGCCGAACGTGATGTCTTTGGGCAAATTCAGGTTGAGGCGGTGGGCATGGAAATACTTGCCGAAGTTTTTCTTTTCGTAGATTTTGGCGGCGTACTGCGTGTATTCAATTGGTCCGAGCGTGAACTGGTAGCCGAAATAAGGCGTCGGGGCGGCATCGGAGATGCGGCTGGAGCTATCTTGCCACGGGCGGTAAACGTTACGCTCACCGCGTAAAATGACGTGGTTGCGGCGGGCGGGACCCCATTCGAGGTAATCAAATCCAGCGAGGAGTTCTACAGGCTTGAGGCTATAGCTTACATTTGCTCCGAATAAATCCCAAGTGCGTTTTTTTTCGCTCTGCTTGTTGTAGGGGAGGCCTTCGTCCGGGTTATAGAAATTTGGATTTATGTGTCGGTTTGTGTAATCGGTGTTGATTTTTGCGCGGGCGTTGAAGTGGAATGCGTCCGTGAAGTGTCCGTCGATGAACAAGCGGATGGACGTGGCGTTGTCGTAATGTGTTTTCGCATTTGAGAGATTCGTAATCGCGATGGAATCCAACAGCTGTGCGTTGATATTTAGCTCTTTTTCATGTGTGGAATCCGAGAAAGTGATGTGGCGTGGCATGTTGTTTGTATGTGCCGAACCATTGAGGGATGCGTTGGATACATGCTTGGCGAAGATTGGACTTGCTCCTACTGTTGTTGCTATAATCAACGTGCTAAATATTTTTTCAATGGATTTCATAGTATCCCCCGTTTTTCTCAATAAATTTTTTGAACAAAGCTTTTGATAAAGTAATTTTCAAAATAGTTGGAACTCTTGAAAATTGTAACCTTTTTACGCGGAGTGCTAGGCTTATGCCTAAGCCAAGTAAAATGCCTAATGTCGGGTATCCGTTTTTGAATGCAAAATGGATTCGGTTTCGAATCATTATGCAATCGATAAAATAGGGGACTCCGCCTTTTGCGTTTTCGCTTCCAGTCGAAGATCCGATGTCGTGCAAGATTACGCTTTCGGTCGCCCATGCAAGCGTAAAGCCGTTTCGTTTGGCTTTGCAACAGTAGTCGCTTTCTTCGAAGTACAGAAAATAATCTTCACTTAAAAGGCCTGTCTTTTGTATGCATTCCGGCGAAATCAGGAACGAGGAGCCTTCGACATAGTCAAAATTTTTTTCGTCAGTGGATGCTGGCCGGCGTACCGAGGCAAACTTCGGGTGGATAAAACCGACTCCGCCAGAAAACTCGCCATTTGCTTTTTGAATGAGTGAGCCTGTAATTCCTGCGTTTGTGGTAACAGCCTTGTCGAGAAGCTTTTCGAGTGCTGTTGGGGTAGGCTCGGTGTCGTTGTTTAACAACCATGCAAAACTATTGGGGAATTCTTCTAATGATGCGCGGATTCCTTGATTGCAGCCTGCCGCAAAGCCTCGATTTTCTTTGTTCCAAATCCAGCGGATTTTAAATGCAAAGGAAAAGCTTTCAAAATATTCTTTAGACTCTTTAGTAGATGCATTGTCGATAACATAGACGCAGTCTGGCTGGACTGTGCTTTTTTCGAGTGCGCGTAAACAGGCAACGGTTTTTTTCGGATTCTTAAAATTGACGAGGATTGTACAAACTGTTGGCATTATCTCTTTCCAGAAATTTTAGTGATGATGGGAGCTCCGACAATGCCGTACAAAATGTGTAAAATCTTACCAGGAATTCCTTTGACGTGCGGATAGATGCTTGATGCATTTCGTGCAATCCACACGAGGTATTGCGGAATGAAGGGCTTGCTGAGTAAGTCGTTCACGTAGGCGATATAGCGCTTTACAAATTCCTGGTCGCTTGGAGAGAGCGTTTCAAAATGTGGGGTCGTCAAAATCATTTTTGCCCATTGTAAATTCAATTTCAGGTTGCCTGTCCAAGTGTGAGTTTGGCCGAGCCCAATCGCGTTTTCTCCGTGGATGCGGTATTGAATGACGGGGGCGCTAATTGATTTTATACCTTTGTTATTCGGGGCATCGAGGCTTGCACAAAAAGTAATCCATTGGTCATGGACGGCGACTTGTTCTGGAATAGGAAGAATTTGCTTGAGCAGCTTTGCCTTGAAAATCGTCATGCATCCGGTGACATTCGTATATCCGGTAAGGATTGCTCTTAACGAAAGATGTTCTGGGATGCCAGAGGTTTTTCTCCATGATTCGCTAATGATTTTCCCTTTGCTGTCTATAAGCTGAGCGTCGCCAAATACGAGATTCGCATCGGCTTGCCGAAGCGCTTCTTCGAGAATTTGCAATTTTTGCGGGAGCCAGATATCGTCTTGATCGGCAAGGGCTATCATGTCGCTATCGCCGAGTAGCGGCTGCGCAAGTTCGAGTGATTTTGCAAAAGCAGCTCGGTGCCCTTGATTTTTGGGGAATCGTGCAATTTGCAAGGGGAGGCGGTCTTTGTAACTTTCGAGAATATTTGCGGTATTGTCCGTAGAACCGTCATCGACTGCCACGATAAAATCGGCAGGGCGTGTTTGTGCCAAAAGCGAATCCAGCATCTGCGAAAGATACTTTTCTCCGTTGTAAGTTGCAAGAACAATCCCGATTTTAGACATGCCTTGAATATAGTTTTTAGACGAGAGACTAGAGACGTGTGAAGTGAGTTTTTTTAGCAAAAAAGCAATTATTTTTATATTTTAATTAGTTAAGTTTTTTTGAGTTGTATTATGAACGAACCAAAGATTTTGTTTATTTGTGACAAGAATGAATGTACAAGTTTCGGTCGTTTGACGATGAACTTGGTCAAGGCTGTTGCGGGCGTTTTTGAACCCCATGTGTTGTGGCTTAAAACGCCAAAGTTCTTTGGTGCGCTATCTAAAGATGAACCCAATTGTGATGATTCATATATCTCTCATGAAGTGTGGGCGAAGTCGCTTTATTCGGGATTTTTTTCTTTCCGTGGCCCGCTAAAGAAATTGGTGCAGACTCTGAATCCGCAAATCGTTTTTTTCATTCGTCCGGAACTAGGATTCTTGGTGCCGGTGGTTTCTGGGCTTAGCAAAACGGTGATGTTTGTTCATGATACTTTTGCTGAAACTCTTTACCCGAATTCTCTTAAATTTAAGCTCCTTAATTTATTCTACATCCGTCCAACGGTCAAAGCTGATTCTTTTGTCTATAATTCTGGATGGACGCGAATTCAGGCAGAACGCCATTTCGGTGTGGACATGTCTAAAAAGCCGGGTGCAGTTATTGGCTGCCCGATTGATTGTGAATTATTCAATAAGCCCGAAGTTGCTCTGACCGCTGAAGAAAAAAAAGATTTTGCACGCAAGTGTGGTATCAAAAATTTTGATGGAATGTGCTTGAATGTGAGTCTCGATGAACCCCGCAAGAATATCGAAACTTATTTTGAAATGGCTGCTCTTCGGCCGAATGTAGCTTTTGTGCGAATCGGAAAGTTCTCGGAGCGCCTTCGCGAAATTGTAAATGCAAAAAAGCTCTATAATGTTTATCATTTCAGTGAAGTCAAGGCTCATGTGATGCGTGATTTTTACCGCAACGCTGATTTGATGGTGTATCCGTCGCTGTTGGAAGGCTTTGGACTTCCGCCAATCGAAGCGATTGCTTGTGGAACTCCCGCTGTTGGTGCTGCGACTTCTGCTGTTAAGGAAAATTTGGAAGGTGTGTGCCCACTTGTGGATCCTCCGACTGATGCAAAGGCCTACGCCAAGGTTCTTGATCGTGTGCTTGCGGGTGAAAAAGTTATTGATGAAAAAAAAGCAGCCGCCCTTTTGGACCACTGCTCTATGAAATCTTTTAGTAAAAGAGTTTTAGATTTTCTTAAAAATTAAAGCCCGTTTATTCCGGTTTCTTCCAAATAGCGATGATGCTCTTGTTCTTGCGGAAGGCGAGCCAGAGCGTCGGCCAAACGAGGATGAGGTCGCGGATGAGGCTTGTCCAGGCTTCTGCCTTGTCGTGGGCGTTTCCGTCTTCGAGTTCAAAGCAACCGCAAGTGATGCCGAGGTCGTTCCAGAGAGCCCAGGCGAGTGCGATGATGAAGCTCACGAACATCCAGAAAATCGCAAATGCGGATTCGCGGACGAACGGCGATACAATCATGGCGAGGCCGAACCAGAATTCAAATTGCGGATAGATAAGCGCAAAGAAGTTGTTCACGAAGTCGATGTGGAGTGCCGAGAAAAACTGGTACTGCGCCACGAGTGTTGCGAACTGGTGCGGGTCCTGGATTTTGAAAATCGAGGCGAAGATGAACATGCCGCCAATGCCTACGCGACAAAGCGTTTCGAGCGTGCGCGTGGCAAAGTCTTTTTGAATCTTGAGTGCGGGGGCGATCAAGGCGCAAGCGAGTGCAACGGCGCTAACACCAACGTGGATGTTGTAGCGGTAAGCCTTCGGCCAAATATCCAAAAGCCACTCGTGGTCGGTGAATGTGAGGAATGTTTCGGGAAAGCTGATTTCTGCAACACCGACTGCTACAAGGAACGTGGCGAGTGTGAGGAGAACGCCTGCGATAATCGTATTCTTGAGGTTTGGTTTTTCAAAACATGCAATCATAGTCGCTCCTTACAGGATGTCTGCCGGTTTTTCGAGGATTTCTTGAGAACCAATCCAATCGACGGATTTGGCGTCATCGACTCGAATGTTGTTGATGATGGCAAGAGCGATGCTGAATGCTGCAATGCCGAGTAAGACAATCCAATTTAAGGATTTGAGGTAGGCGAGTGCGTTGTTTTTAAATTTTTCAAAGAAATCTTTCATATTGCCAATATATAAAATTATTGGTCCGGCGTTTTGGTGTGCAAATGCTGATTTTGAAAAAATACTGATTTGGAGGTAAAAAACTGATAAAGTACTAAAATGCTGGAATGTTGAATTGTGGGAATGCCGGAGTGTAGGCGAGGCGAGTAGGAATGCCGGCGCGCAAGGAGGCAAAATTGTAGGAATGCGGTGCGCTGGGGCTGAAAAAAGCTGATTCTGAAAAATGGGCGTTTTTTACGTCAAAAAATAGGCAAATGTGGATGTTTTTACGTAAAATTTTTAGTTTGTATGTTTTTTGTGTGGGCCGAAATTTGTTTTTATGTGGAAAAATGCTCCAAAATGTCGATTTTTGGACTAAAAACAGATGAAATCTGAGGTGTTTCTTGCTTACAAACCGCTTTTTCTTGTTTAATTTGTTGTTGTTTGTGTAGTTTGTTTGAAATTTTACGTAAACAAATGGAATTTTGAGGTTGTTTTGACGTAAAATTAGACGTTTTTTCGATTTTCGCTTTTTATAGGCAAAAAAAAGACTCGCCGAAGCGAGTCTAGAGTAGGTTTTCTTTCGTCTTTAGTCTGTAGCCCGCTATACTTCGACGAGCTCAGCAACCTAGTGGGCGTTCTCTCGTCTAATTAATGCACTCCGTTGCCGTCGGCGACGTCGCAGGTCACGGCCTTGCCGTTCACTTCAAGAGCGGTTTCACCGCAGAATACAGCACCACCCTTCACGGAGAGTGCAATCTTTTCGAAGTCCTTCACCTTGAGCTCGCGCGGTTCGCTCGGTGCGACACCCTTGAAGAGGGCGCGGTCACCCGGCTTGGCATCTTCGGGGACGCTCACGAGGCGGCAAGTGTGGGCTTCGGCGTCGAGGTCGCCTGCAAAAAGCATGCCCTGGCTCATGATGCCACGGAGAGCATTTGGCTTCAAGTTTGCGAACAAGAGAATCTTACGGTTCTGGAGTTCTTCGGGCTTGTAGCTGTTTTTGAGGCCACTGCAAATGGTGCGCGGTTCGCCTTCGCCAGCATCGACCTTGAGGACGTACAAACTATTTGCATCTGGATGATCGGCAACTTCGACAATCTGAGCCACGCGGAGGTCCATTGCTGCCGGAACGTCTGCGGCCATGAGCGGCTTGTTCTGCTTGGGCTTCTGCTGCTGTTGCGGCTGCTTCTTGACTTCTTCTTCGATACGCGGGAAAAGCGGCTTGCCTTCGCCGAACTGTTCGCCGCCCTTGAGGATGCCCCAAACGAGGTCGTTCTGGTCGGTGAACTTGCTGCCAATCATGGCGAGACCTTCTTCGCTCTTGCCCGGAATGACCGGCCAGAGGAGGCAAAGGCTTAAACGCACGGCTTCGGCAGAAACGTAAAGCACTGTGGCAAGTTCGTCCTTGAGGGCGGGATCCTTGGCGAGTTTCCACGGAGCCTTGACTTCGAGGTAGCGGTTCACGCTACGGACAAGCGTCATGATTTCTTCGACGACCTGGGACAGCTTGACCTGCGGAATCCATTCCATCACGTTTGTGCGGACGCGGTTTGCGATGGTGATGACTTCGTTGGCTGCATCGTCGAGTGCAGCCGGAGCCGGGAGCTTGCCTTCGAAGTTCGTGAGCACCAAACGGTGAACGCGGTTCAATACGTTACCGAGGTCGTTGGCGAGGTCGCTGTTGATGCGGCGGACAAAGCCTTCGTGCGTAAAGTTGGCATCTTGACCGACGACCATTTCGCGGGCGAGGAAGTAACGGAACGCATCGATGCCGTACTTTTCCATGTAGTCCATCGGGTTCACCACGTTGCCTGCGGACTTGCTCATCTTTTCGCCGCCGTTCACGAGCCACCAGCCGTGGGCGAGGATGTGCTGCGGGAGCGGAATGTCGAGGGCCATGAGCATGCGTAAGTTTTGTGGAATGCGGTCGAAGCGCTCACGTAGTTGAGGAGAGCATCGAACCAAACATACGTCACGTAGTCCGGGTCGAACGGCAGCGGAATGCCCCAGCTCAAGCGAATCTTCGGGCGGCTGATGCAAAGGTCGTTGAGCGGCTGACGGAGGAATCCGCGAATTTCGTTCCAGCGGTAGTCCGGCACAATCCAGTCCTTGTGGCTTTCCAAGAAGTCAATCAACTTCTGCTGGTAAGAACCCATCTTGAAGAAGTAGTTCTTTTCCTTGAGCCATTCCACCGGGCGGTGGCTGATGGGGTCGCACTTGTTTTCGTCAAGTTCGTCTTCGCTGAAGAAGCGTTCTTCGCCAACGGAGTACCAGCCTTCGTATTCCTTGGAGTAAATTTCGCCCTTGTCCCAGAGCTTCTGCAAGCATTCCTGCACGTAAGCCTTGTGTTCCGGCATTGTGGTGCGGATGAAGAAATCATTGCTGATGTTCATCTTTTTCCACAAATCTTCGAAGCGGTGGTAGTATTCGTCCACATGTTCTTGCGGGGTAACGCCACGCTTCGCGGCGGCGCGCTGCACCTTTTGACCGTGTTCGTCTGTGCCGGTCAAAAAGAATGTCTGGTAGCCGATAATCTTATGGAAGCGGGTAAGGATATCCGCGAGAACAGTCGTGTAGGAATGCCCGATATGCGGGGCATCATTGACGTAATAAATCGGAGTGGTAACGTAAAAATTTTTCATGGGCTAAAATTTAGTAAAAGGCGAGTACCGCGACAATGCAATTTAATGCATTGGCATGGCCGAGCCGTACTAAACGCGTTCCGCAGGAACGCCATTTAGTAAAAGTGAGCAAAGCGAGCAATGCGCGAAAGCTTGCTTTCGCATATTCGAGCTGCAGCCACTGACGCCGGAGGCGTCAAAATTTAGCCTGTTTTGGCGAGAATATGCGTGAATTTACGCTTCTGTTAGAGTACGTTTTTTATATTCAGAATATATTTTTTTGTTATAAATTTTTAATAGGAGCCCTATATGGAATTTGCTGAATTAGTCAAAAATCGCTACAGCTGCCGTGCATTTGCAGATCGTGCTGTAGAACCCGAAAAACTTATGGTGGTGCTTGAGGCCGGACGCCTTTCGCCAACGGCTGTAAATGGCCAGCCGGTGATTGTCAAAGTGTTGGAATCGCCCGATTCCCTCAAGAAAATTCGTGGTCTTACCCGTATGGCCTACAATGCTCCCGTTGTGATTATGGTTTGCTATGACGATACGAAGGTTTACACTCCGACAAATTACATGGATGATTTCAAGAGTGGCATCATGGATTCTAGTATTGTCGCGACATCGATGATGATGCAGGCGACCGATCTCGGACTTGCAACGCTTTGGGCTCGCGGATTCAGCGCAGCTCACATTGAACATGAATTCGGATTCCCCGAAAACATCAAGCTTGCTTGCCTTTTGGATGTGGGTTACGCAGATCCTGTGGATGGTTTGCCTTCTCCGCGTCATGACTTGCGCAAGTCGATGAACGAGTTTGCCGAAGAAATGTAATTATTGTATATAACATAAGAGGCCTTTCTGCAAAAGTATATTCTTCTTTTGTGTGTCTTGCTGTTGTTTTCTTGTTCTGAAAAGAAACAACAAGTTCAAGTTGACGAAAACATTTTACCTTCTCCGCGAAGCATCGTTGTTGTTTATGAAAACGATGTTCATTGCAGTATGGAGGGATATAAAAAATTTGCGGGCCTTCGTGATGCGATTGCGGATACGGCTGATGTCTTGACGGTTTCGTCCGGCGATTTTTTGCAGGGCGGTGCGATGGGGAGCTTTTCGCGTGGTGGCTATGTAGTATCCATGATGAATGCTGTCGGCTACGATGTTGTGACGCTTGGGAATCATGAATTTGATTATAAAATTCCACGCTTGATGGAACTATCGGATTCGCTGAACGCCGCAATTGTTTGTGCAAACCTTGTTCAAAAAGAAACTTCGATTCCGCTGTTCAAGCCTTATGTTTTAAAGCAGGTAGGCTCCAAGAAAATTGCGTTCGTTGGCGTGTTGACTCCGCAAACCTTAGTGGGCGAGTCTTACGCGTTCACGGATGATTCGTTAGAAACTTTGTACGATATCCCTGCGGAGAAAATTTTCAATCTCGTGCAGATGGCGGTGAATGATGCGCGTAAAGCAGGTGCGGATTATGTGATTCTCCTTTCGCACTTAGGCATTTTTCCGCCTGTAACGTCTATTGATGTTGTTCGAAATACGACAGGCGTTGACGCTGTGCTAGATGGACATTCTCATAGCGTTGTTGGCGAAGAGTTTGCTGTAAATTTAAATGGGGACAGTGTTCTTGTGTCACAGACGGGAACGAAATTCCAGAATGTCGGAATCCTCGACATCACTCATGATGGAAAATTTCATTCTCGGTTGATTCCGATGGATGGCGTCGTTGCGGTGAACCGTAAAGTTGCTGCCGTTCACGATAGCTTGCTTGCTTTGACTGCCGCCGATTTGCAGAAAGTTGTCTCGAATACGAAATTTGAATTGACGATTGATGGAGATGACGGGAAGCGTTTAGTTCGCAAGGGCGAAACGAACTTGGGAGACCTTGCTGCTGATGCCATGCGTTTTTCTGTGGGGGCTCAAATTGGAATGGTGAATGGCGGCGGAGTTCGCAAGACTATTCCTTCGGGGCCTGTGAAATACCAAGATGTTTTGGATGTGATGCCTTTTGCAAATGATATGTGCTTGATTCGTGTGACGGGCCGCCAAATTAAGGAGGCGCTTGCACAAGGTGCTTCGCGTTTGCCTGAGGAATCCGGTGGATTCTTGCAAGTTTCGGGACTGCGTTATACAATTGTCGTTGAAAAAATGCAAAGCGACGATGCTACGCGAGTACGTGTTGAAAATGTGCAGGTCGAGACTGGCAATGGTTTTGTCGCTATTGACGAGGATGCGCTTTACATCGTTGGTTTATCCTCTTACGTCGCGTACATGGGGCGCGAAATTACAGCCCTTCGCAAAAGTGAAATAATTGCAGACAAGGTCATGACCGACAGCGATGCCATGGTAAAGTTCTTGAAAAGCCTGGGAGACGAAATCCCCGAAGCTTACCGAAAGCCGCAGGGGAGGATTGCGGTGAAATATGATAGGTAGGGGGTGAATTATGGTTTATAAAGGCGGTTTCCGCATGATTCCTGCTATCGTTTGTTCAATCTAAACGTTAATCGGTATAGCGGATTTTTTCGAACGACTTTTTGCAAAAATTTGGATTTTTTCAAGGGAGTTTGGGTTGAACTTTAAAAATTTGAGACCCAAGGCCACAGAGCTTGCCGAAGTAAGGCTGAAATCTTATTTGGTCGTTTTACGCATTTTTTTGTTTTTTTGCAATCTATCGTTTGCATTTTTTTCTTATATTACGCTTTGACATAGGGTATTGCAGAAATTTTTGGGTTCGGTTGGCGGTTGTCTTTTATGCCATTCCGGCTTCCGAACAGGAACCTGTTTCTGCAACACTCGTTTGAAGAGTTTATTAGCTCTTGTTCTCACGCTGAAATCTGCAAATTTCAAATAACCGAGGACAAGGCGAACGCTCACGTAAATGCGATTTTCGAACCGTAGCAATGCGGCTCGTTTAGGCGTATTTCGACAAGAACAGCAACGTTCATCGTGTCATTGCGAGCCTTTCGCATGGCATCACGGATTCGTTCCGAGTGTCATTGCGAACCGAAGGCGAAGCTATCTATACGAAACTTGCTGTGTTTTCTGTCGCCCGCTTTGGGGCGTGGGTCGTTTGCATTTATCGGTTATGGGCAATGCAGAGCCTCAGCGTGATAAATTGCAGCGACCTGCGTCCTTTCTTTTTCCAAAGAAAATCGCCAGTTCAAGAACAAATAGTTCTATCTGTAAATTCATTGAACAAGAGCGCAAAGTGCATTTTGTGGTTTTGCGTAATTTGTCTGACGCCGTCGGCTTTTATCGCTTTGCTACGGATTGTGCAAAGGGCGATTGGATAGATGGGTGGAACATTTGGCGTAAAAAGCAACGAAGAACAGTTGCAGGTGATTCGCACGACGGAATCTCCGCTTTTGGTTATTGCTGGCCCTGGCGCAGGCAAAACCAAGACTTTGGTGGATCGAGTATGCCATCTGATTTACGATTTGAATGTCTCCCCCGAAAATATTTTGATTGGTACTTTTACTGAGAAGGCGGCCAAAGAATTACTTTCACGCATCTCAACAGTTTCCGCCAATTATAAGATCCAAAAAAATATTTCCGAAATCCGAGTAGGGACATTACATTCGTTGTTCCTAGACTTTTTGGAAGAATATCGCGAATACACGGAACTTCGCCGTGGATACCGTGTTCTTGACGATTTTGAACAACAATACCTTGTTTACCGGAATGCTTCGAAATTCAATCAGGTTGAAGGACTGGCTGAAATTCTTGAAAGTGAATCTGCATATGGTTGGAAATCTGCGAAAAAGATTTGCTACCTGGTAAACAAGGTTGCCGAGGAAAATCTGGATTTAGAAAAACTTGCTCAAAGCAAGGAATCGAATCGTCTTCTGGCTTTAGCACAACTAGTTTCAGTATATCGCAAAATTTTGTTTGAAGAGAATGCGCTGGATTTTTCGTTGATTCAAACTAAAATGTGGGAACTCCTTGATAATCAAGATGTGCTCAAGGATATCCGAAAGAAAATCCATTACATCATGGTGGATGAATATCAGGATACGAATCGAATTCAGGAACAGATTCTCTTGAAAATGGCGGCTCCCGATAATCGCATTTGCGTGGTTGGCGATGATGACCAGGCCCTTTACCGTTTCCGCGGCGCGACTGTCGAAAATATTTTGCGTTTTCGAGACAAATTCCCGGGCCTTTTCAGAAGCAAGTGTAAAAAGGTCGAGCTGGATAAGAATTATCGTTCTCACCCAGACATCATCGATTTCTACAACAAATGGATGGAACGTCCGTATGATGGCGAGTGGGGCGAGTTTCGTCACAATAAGGTGGTTAAGTGTGCTGGCAAGCAGAATCGAAAGAATTCTCCATACACAGGCGTTGTCAAATGTATGGGGCAGAATGTCGATGAATGGTGCCGCAACTTCTACAATTTTATACATAATCTTGAACTCAAGGGCTCATTAACTGATTATAACCAAGTCGCGCTGCTCGCTTATTCCGTAAAGAATGAAAAGATTGTCGCTTTAACAAATTATTTGGAAAAACACGACATCCCTGTGTTTTCACCAAGATCGGGACAGTTCTTCAATAGAAAAGAAATACAGCTTGCTATCGGAGCCTTGCTATTCCTTTTCCCAAAATGTGAAGAGACGTATTTGGATGATGGAAGCAATGCAAAGTTCATGGAAGGAATTTGGGCATATTACGATTTATGCCTAGATGTTTTCGCAAATGAGTTAAGGAAAATGCCCCAAACGCATAGAGAATTACAAGTTTGGGCTGTTACCAAGGCGAAGGAAATCGCCAAGGCGACAAGAAATACGGACTACTCCTTTGCGAATCTATTCTACGAAATGCTGCAGTTCCCGCTATTCGCTGATTTCTTGGATATGGAGCTTGATAGCGGTGTAAAAGACTTGCGTCCTCTCTATAATTTGGGTTTGTTTAGCCAGCTGCTTGCCCGCTTTGAAAGCATGAATGGTATCACGGGCATCTATGCCGACGAAAAAAAACGAACGCAGGAAATTCGCCGTTTGTTTAACGAGTATTTCAAGTTCCTGCACGATGGCGGGATTGCTGAATTTGAAGACTTTGACATGGTGACACCGTCGGGTTGTGTGTGTATCATGACAATCCACCAGAGCAAGGGGCTTGAATTCCCGGTGACTTGTGTTGATTCGCTGGACTCACGCCCTCGTAAAAATTACGATGAACTTGATGTTGAAATTGCCAAATACTATCACGGGAAAGATCCGTGGGAACCTTTAGAGCGCACTAAGTTCTTTGATTTTTGGAGACTTTACTATACGGCTTTCAGCAGGGCGCAAAATTTACTTGTGTTGACCGGCATTGATAATAGTTCTGGGCGTGAAAGAGGCGAATTCAGAAGTCCTTCAAAATACTTCGCCCATGTTTATGAGAGTGTCCCTGATTTTACGAGGCTTTTTGCAGCGGGAACACCGGACATATCACTTGATTTGGTCAAGCCGAGCAATGTCAAACATCAGTATTCGTTTACCAGTCACGTGCTTCTCTACGAAAACTGCCCGACGCAATACAAGTTCTTTAGGGAAGTTGAATTTAGTCCCGTGCGTACTAATGCAATCTTGTTCGGAACCTTGGTGCATGAGACCATTGAAGATGTTCACAGACAGGTGTTGGCAGGGAATGTCCAAAATGTGACATCCGAAAATATGCGTGAATGGCTGCAAGATAACTACCGCCAGATTTCCAAGGAGTTGGGCGTTTATTTACGCCAGTCTTCTTTGGATTCCATTTTGAACCATGTTGAAAATTATGTGGACTATGCAAGTCGCGATTGGGCGAAGGTGAAAGAAGCCGAAGTCCCCTTGACATTGCTTAAGGAAGATTACATTCTGGAAGGTCGTATTGACCTGATTCAGGGTTCCGGTGAAACATTGGAAATCCTTGATTTCAAGACGGATGTGAAGCCTGATGTCAATAACGCCAAAGACCGTGAAAAACTGAATCGTTACAAGCGGCAACTTGAAATTTACGCACACATTGTTGAAGAAAAATATGGTAAGCCAGTAAGCAAGATGCATCTGTTCTACACAGGAACAAAGGATGGCTCGCCATACGTGACGTACGATTACAGCCGTAGCTCAATAGAAAACACTATGAAGGAAGTTGCCGATGTGGTGCAGAAAATTGAACGCAAGGATTTTACCCGCACTCACGAGCGCGACCCCAAGAAATGCTCGGAATGCGACTTTAGACACTATTGCAACAACCATTGTTAAAGGGAAAGATTATGACAAACGAAAATGATACGTTCAAGTTCGAATTGGAACCCATCAAAGGCTTCCCGGAACTCCGTTGGGCGGGCAAGCGTCCCTTTACTGGAACAGCCTATTACCCAGCGCAGTTGAAGGAATCCTATGGAGAACCTGCCGAAGATGGTTGGATGAACAAACTCTATTGGGGTGACAATTTGCAGGTGATGAGCCACCTGCTCAAGGAATACCGTGGTAAAGTAAATTTGATCTACATCGACCCGCCGTTTGATTCAAAGGCTGATTACAAGAAGACGATTGCTTTGCGTGGGAAAAAGGCTGAAAGCGATTCTAGCAATTTTGAAGAAAAACAGTATGGCGACATCTGGACGAATGATGAATATCTCCAATTTATGTATGAAAGATTAATTCTCTGTAAGGAATTGCTAAGTGATACAGGAAGTATTTATCTGCATTGCGACTGGCACAGAAATAGTTTTATACGTAGTGTAATGAATGAAATATTCGGGTTGGAGCATTTTAGAAATGAAATAATCTGGCAAAAAACTCTTTCAAGAAAGGCCCAAAGTGGACAATTTGGTAATATTCATGACACTATCATTTATTTCTCAAAATCGGACAATACCGTTTTTAATACGATTTATGAGGAGCGGGATGAGGAAGTTACAAAAAAAAGATTTCCTTTAATAGATGAAAAAACAAAGAAAAGATATGTGCTTGATAATTTTACTCAGGCAGGTCAGGGTTCAAAAAAATATTTTGGAGGAAAATATGGATGGTTAGAACCACCTGTAGGAAAGCATTGGATTTGGTCTCAGCAAAGAATTGATGAGGGAATAAAAAATGGGATGATTCAGTTTACATCAGGAAATATGCCAAGATTGGTCAGGTATGAAACAGAAGGAGTTTTTGCTGGGGATATTTGGGCTTCTAATGAAATGATAATGCATTCCCAAAGTTCAGAAGATTTAGGCTACCCCACTCAAAAGCCGGAAGCACTCCTTGAACGCATCATTAAGGCTTCCTCCAATCCCAGTGATATTGTCTTTGACTGCTTTATGGGGAGTGGCACAACACAAGCTGTCGCTATGAAGTTGGGGCGCCGTTTCATTGGTGCGGACATTAATTTGGGGGCGATTCAAACGTCGACAAAACGCCTTATCGCTCGTGCTCATGATATTGAATCCGACACAACTCGAAAATGCTACACTGGTTTCGAGGTCTATAACGTAAACGATTACGATTTCTTCCGCAATGAATTGGAGGCAAAACGCCTTATCATTGAGGCGCTCGGGATGCAGGCCTTGCCGGAAAACGACCTCTGGGATGCCGAATTGGATGGCCGCATGGTTGCAATTCTCGGAATCAATCGTATCGCGACAGCCGCTGAATTCTCTAAAATCGTAAACAATATTGATATCGGTGACTGGACCCGTCGCCAAGCAGAAACACCGAATAAGCCCATTGAAAAAATTACCTTCGTCTGCATGGGCCATGACCCTAATCTCAAGGCCATGTTCATTGAAGAAATGCAGAAACTCGGTTTCAAGGTGGATCTTGAAATCGTGGATATTCTTCGCGACAAGAAAGATTTGACATTTAAGCGTGATTCCGACGCCCGCATTAAAATTAGCGGCAATAATCTATCCATTACCGATTTCTATCCTATGAATCTGTTGCAGAAACTTTCTATCCAATGCGAGGACGTTTCTGACTGGAAAGAATTGGTGGATTCTGTGATGATTGATTGGAATTACGATGGGGCTACATTCAGTCCGAGCATTACGGATATTCCCGCCAAGAATGATATGGTCAAGGGGGTCTATGAAATTCCCAAGGATGCCGGAACAATCCACGTAAAGATCACGGACTTGCTTAGTGAAAGTTGGGAAGGCTCTTTTGAGGCGTAGAGGGTGATATGGCAAAGAAAAATATCGTAGAACTTCCTTTCTACAAGTACTTGTGGAATTTCTATTCTGTCCACAAGGCTGAAATCAAGAGTGAATATGACCCGCTAACCAAGCGAATCCTTTCGCATGCCAATCCGGAGAATCCAGGTGCGTTTCTTCGTAAGCCGCAATATGAAGCCTTTGAAATCTATGTATTTCTGAAGGAATACTTGGACAACCCGAAGCTATTTGATTTGTTCAATGATTGGCGGCATAACAAGGGAAAGTTTTGCGTCAAAGATACTCAGCTGTTGGAATCCATTTCGACGGACCTTTTTGCAGAACAGGAGGAAATGAGAAAAATCGAAGATGCTAAAATCATCGAACCTGCTATTACTCAATTACAAAATCTGAGGCAGACTTATTCCAACTATATTTTCTCGCTTACGATGGGAACGGGCAAGACCATCCTGATGGCTCTTTGCATATTCTACGAATTTCTACTAGCGAAGAAACGTCCGAAGGACTTGCGCTACTGCCATAATGTTCTTGTCCTTGCTCCTGACACAACTGTGTTGCAGTCGCTCAAGGAAATTCTCACTTTTGACAAGTCAAAAATTTTCTCACCGGAATATGCCAATACCCTTGACACGATTCTCAAGTTTCATTTCTTGGAAGACGATGGCATTAGCCTCTCGACGATGGATGGTTCCGATTTCAACGTGATTATTTCGACAAGTCAAAAAATCATCCTTAAAAAGAAGCACAAGGAAGATTCTGCAAGCATTCAGTTGTTTAAGGAAAGCTGGGAATCTGCTATGGAGAACAATCCTAACGCAGATTTATATCAACTTGATGAAACGGAATTGACTGCAAACCAGCGTTATGTAAAAATTACGCGACTTCCGCAACTTGGAATCTATGTGGATGAGGCTCACCATGCTTTCGGCAAGTCGCTCAAGAGCGATATGCTTGATCGCAGCAAGGAAACGAGCCTGAGGCTTACCATTGACAACTTGGCCAAGGAACTTGAACGTTCTGGATCTAAGGTGGTGGCTTGCTATAACTTTACGGGAACTCCTTATGTCGATAACCAATTGATGCCTGAAGTGGTCTATGAATATGGGCTCCGTGAAGCAATCGATAACCGTTACTTAAAGGAAGTGGATGTCAAGGATTTTGACAATGTGAAAAGCGGCACTTTCATTGATAAATCTATTGATGAATTTGTTCAGCAACATGTAAATCAAAAAGGAGTATTCAAAAGATACGAAGGGATGCTCCCGAAGATGGCTATTTTTGCAAATACCATCGAAGAATTGACCAATGACTTGAAACCCGCCGTAGAGAAGGCTCTTATAAAGCACGATATTTCGCTGGATTCCATCTTGGTCAATGTGGGTGACGACAAGGTAACCAAAAGTGATGATTTGCGAGAATTTAAGCTGCTTGATACCACTGAATCTCAAAAACAATTCATTTTGTTGGTGGGCAAAGGAAAAGAAGGCTGGAATTGTCGTTCCTTGTTTTCTGTCGCCTTATATCGTGAACCCAAGAGCACCATCTTTGTATTGCAGGCTACAATGCGTTGTTTGCGTTCCATAACGGAACAACAGCAGCATGGCATCGTATTTCTTTCTTCTGAAAATCTCGTCATTTTGCAAAATGAATTGCAAAGTAACTTCAGGATGACTGTTAACGACCTGACGCACAAAAATACGGATACAAAAAAAGAACGCCGGATTTATGTGCGCAAGAAGGTTCCCGTCAAGATGATGGAACAGGTTTCTACATTCAAGGTTGAACCTAAGCAGGTCGGTGAATACACCATTTTTGACGAAACATTTAATTTTGACTTGTGGCGAAAAACAGAAGGCTCTCATACACTTCGTAATATTGATTCGGCGGCAATCCGAAAAGAAATACGTAGTTCTGTTGACCGCACATTTACGCCGTATAGCCTAGTTGCGGAAATATCACTTTACCTGACGCAGCACGAGTCTTCTGGTATTCTTTTTTCACCTTGCGAAATTCGCGAGTTGCTGGATTATTCTACGGATGGAATAAACAAGATTCTGGAAAAGGTGAATTATGCAAATGAAATTCTCTACGACTTCGTCATTCCAAAACTTTTCAGTCAACTTTACAATGTCAAATATGAAGCTGGCGAGCCTAAGGAAGTCATAAAGTATATAGTCAAGGATCCTCCAAAGAATGGTCCTGATGAAGGTTCCGCATATTACACTATGCGCTTTAGCGATGACAAGTTTGTGTCCGATGTGAGTGCCAGGTATAATGCGTTCAATCAGATGGATGGCAACAAGAAAAGCTTTGATTTGTCGGGATATGGCTTTGACTCAAATTCTGAGCGACAGTTCTTTGACAGGAATCTCTTTAACAATAACGAAATTAAGCATATCTGGTTCACGGGAATGCTTACTAACGGCCAATCCAATTTCTACGTGCATTACATAGATCCAGAATCCCATTCGCTTCGTTCGTACTTTCCTGATTTTCTTGTTGAGGATAATGCAGGAAAATTCTACATCGTAGAAATCAAAGGCCGCAATCTCATAAGTCACCCGTCAACACGAGCAAAAGAAGAATATGCAAGACAGATGGCGACATTAAGCAAAATGGAGTATGTGTTTATTCCTGATGACTTGGCGGACATGATATTGCAGGAATTTGTGGTGCAATCAAAAGCTAGTAACTCGGAAGAGGCGGCGAAAATGTTCTGATATTTTGCAGCCTAAAAAGGATAATGCAGGTAAAGCTTTTTTTGAAGCGGGTTATATGCAACATCTGTGAAATCGGCAAGGAACGCGTCTGCCGTGCTGGAATGAAGATTATGGATTCTATCGCCTCTTCGAGGCTCCAGAATGACAACGCTGAATCTGTCATCCTGGAGCCTTTGATACTTGGCGAAGCCTTTCATGCCTTTTACCCCGGCTTCCGAGCCGGGGGATAGGAACCATTATTTATTGAATAGCATTTGCGATAGGTCATGGGGAATAAATTGGATTAAAATTCCAAAAGAAGTGGATGTTTTCGCCCTTGCGTTGAAGGAAAATAATGAAATTCAGGGGCTTGTTGGGGTGAAAAATGACGTGGATGTAAAAGCCGCCTATTTGCATTGGGCTTGTACGGCTCCGCACAATAATAAACATGCTTATGGCAGGCAAAAATATAGTGGCGTTGGGGGCCATCTTTTCGCCATAACAGTTGAAAAATCCATGCAATGGGGGTACGAGGGGACAGTACATGGTTTTGCCCTTAACAAAACGCTCTTAAATCACTATATTGAAGTTCTAGGGGCGACCTATTTAGGCGCTTTGCATCCCTATCAATTTTTTCTTGATGGAGATGCGGCACGGAAACTCTTGGAGGTCTATACGTATGAATGGAATTAGGAAACCGGCCGTCATTTTGGCGGATTCCATGGAAGAGTATATGGCTCCTCCTAATCCGTACAAAAACCCTCCTAAAGGCAAACTGAACTTGCTGGAACTGGGAAGATACGCAAGGCGTGTCGGGAAAACTGTTGATAAATTGACCGCCGAGGAAATTCTACAGTTTAAGATTCCGTAATACTGTGCACGTTCGATTCCCTAGAAGACATCGTTGTGCTTCGCAGTCAGCTTGATGCGTAATTATTTAATCATTAAAATATCAAGTTGATTTGATAATCAATAATTTTTTTGAAAAAAATACTGTGTCAAAATATGACGCTACAATGATGTAGACCGTTCGTCAAAACTTTCACTGCATCTGCGCCAATTGCAGAAACATATACAGCGACATTTGCTCCGACACCAATGACGCAGATTTGCTTCCCTTTGAAAGTTTGGCGAATTTGAAGCGATAATAAATAGATTGATTGTTCAAAACGTATCGAATGTTCTCGTATGCAAATATTATTCATTATAAAAAGTTTTAATTGTAAAAAAGAGTTTCCTTTTTCTACATTTGGTCTTGTAAAACTTAAAAAAGGATAAATCATGCGTGATCAATTCGAAAGCCCGCTCATCAAGCGCTATGCTTCCAAGGAAATGAGTTTCATCTTCAGCCCGCAGTACAAGTTCCAGACTTGGCGCAAGCTGTGGATTTACCTCGCCGAATCCGAAATGGAACTCGGCCTCCCGATTACGCAGGAGCAGGTGGACGAACTGAAGGCCCACGAGAAGGACATCAACTTCGAAGTCGCCGAAGAAGAAGAAAAGCGCCGCCGTCACGACGTGATGAGCCACGTTTACGCTTACGGCGTGCAGTGCCCGAAGGCCAAGGGC
>NZ_CACZDK010000048.1 GCF_902779965.1 Fibrobacter succinogenes
GCTTGAACGAAGAGAAAGCCAGCGTCATTAAGGCGCTGGCAGTAACAGCCCCTTCTAGGGGCAAAGCAAGCCACCCCTCTTAGGGGTGGCTTGTGACTGTCTTTTATTGTCACCCCAGCCTCAGTGCCTGGGTCGATTTTCCTCATGCCTCAAAGCGAGCTTCGCGAGCGACTACCTCACTATAATTCTTCAAAGAACGCGTCGGCAAGTGTGGCGCGGAACGCGTGGATGCGGTCGGCGTTGGGTTCTCGGTGCGGATAGGTGAAATTGCTGAGGAGAATGATGGCGCCTCCCTTGTCTGGGTCGGCGACGATACTTGCGCCTGTGAAACCAGTTTTGCCGAATGCTTGCGGCGAAACCTTGGTGCCCATGAATCGAGGAGCGTTTAGTTCCCAACCGAGGGCGGCGCAGGCGCCGAAGTTGTCGGGAAAAGCGTTGTGGCTTACGATGTCTAGAATTCCGGCGGGTATAATTTGCTTGTCCTCGAATTTCCCGTCCATGAGAATCATCTTCACGAACTTGAGCAAGTCGGGCACGCAACTGAACATGCCGGCGCTGCCGACGGGGAAGAGCTTTTGCAGGACCCAGGCGCTTTCGTCATGGACTTCACCTTGGATTTCGCGGTGGCGGAACTCACAGAGTTCTGTCGCCGCGATTTCTGATTTCGGGACACGCGTGAGCGGGTCGTAACCTGAACGTGTCATGCCGAGTGGCGTGAAAAATCTTTCATTACCTTGTTCTTGCAAAGTCTTACCCGTAAGTCTTTGCAACAAAATTCCGAGCAAAACGCTGGCGGGGTTTCCGTAGTTGAAAACCGTACCCGGTGCAGCGGAAAATTCGTATGTGTAAAGAACGTTGAGAATCTCTTCCGGAGAAAGTGCCGTAAGCGTTTTCATCGGGACGCGGTAATCAAGACTATGTGTGAGCAAATGCGAAACGTAAATCTCGTCGTGATAGTTTGTTTGAAGTTCCGGGATGTAATCGATGACTTTAGCGTCAATGGAAAGCTGGCCTTCAAGAACATATGTGAGAGCTAACGTCGAAGTGGGGCAAACCTTCGTGAGCGATGCTATGTCGAAAACAGTATCTTCGGGAGTGTTCAGCGTGACGATGTTGCTTGTGCCGTCAGGGAGCAAATATCCAATGACCGCTTTGTCGAAAATATCAGAGCTTTCTGCGGCCTGTAAAAGATTTAATAGCTTTTCAGATGTTACCATTTTTTCCCCATAAAAAAAAGGGCATCTCCTACGGTGCGAACACTCGAAACTACTTATCTACAATGATAGCAGCGCCTCGGGGATTTGTTTTTCGCGTCAATGCGCGCCTAAACTGAACCACAAGAGCAACGAGCTGATTTATTCCTGTTAGATCGGGTGTAAAATCCGTGGGATGCCCGCTTATAATATATGTTTCTTATACACTAAAAACAAGGGGAGAAATGCAAAAAAATCTCGATAAAAATATCGAGATTTTTGCTATGTGTATTAAATGTATCCCTTAGGGCTTAAACTTGGCTGTCGGCTTTGGGGAGCGCTTCGTCCAATTGGAGTGAAAGCTCCCTAATATCCTTATCCATCAGGTCGTGATACGATTTGGCTTTGCGCAATTGCTTGCGCAGCTCGACAATTTCGGAAGTGAGTTCCACAGCGAGCAAGCAGAGCTGCTTCTTCATTTCCAGTTTAAATTTCGAGGAATTATCGAGACGACTTTCGATGAAATCGACGATTTCTTTCAAGTCCGTATCGGGCAGGTCCGTGCGGATGTGGATGCGTTCTTGAGCGACGGTTATGCTGACTGATCTAAGTGTCTCGTTTGCCATACTATTTCATTCCTACGCCAAATGGATCTTTATCCAACAACCACCTTAGCCGAAAAAACCGGGTTGCGAGCCTCCATTGCTCGCGAACAGGTCTGGGGTTTCGTCTTGCGGTTTGTTTTCGGGCTGAGCGGCGGGAACTTCAGGCTGTTCTTCAGCCGGCGCGTTGATATTGAATTCGGTGCCGAGCTCATTTTCGATGGTGGCAAGGAGCTGTTGGAACTTGGTCTGGGCTTCGGCAATTTCGTTGCTCTGGCTCTGGACTTGACCATTGAGGTTGTCAATGATATCGTTCTTTTCGGCGACTTGACCATTCAGGCAATCGATGATGTTGTTCTTTTCGTTTACCTGTTCATTGAGTGAATCAATGATGCTATTCTTTTCGTTGACTTGTCCGTTGAGCGAATCAATGATGCTGTTCTTCTCGGCAACTTGTCCGTTAAGGGAATTGATGATGTTGTTCTTTTCGTTGACTTGTCCGTTGAGTGAATCGATAATGCCATTCTTCTCGGCAATTTGTCCGTTAAGGGAATTGATGGCGTTGTCTTTTTCTGCGGCTTTTCCGTTAAGGGCGTCGATGATTCCATTCTTTTCTGCAATCTGGGCATTGAGGGAATCGATAATGCCGTTCTTTTCGTTAATCTGTCCGTTTAGACTATCGATAGCGCGGCCTTTTTCGTTGATGGCTTCGTCCTGAGCGGCTGCTTGGTTGGCTCGTGCGTTGAGAGCCGCTTCGCAGTCAGCAATCTTTGCGTTGGCAGAATCTAACAGATTTTTTTGGTTTTCGGCCTGTGCTTTGGCGCCTTCGAGAAGTTGCTTTAGCTTAGCGTTTTCTTCACGCAGGGCGCGGACCGTTCCAAGGACTCCTTCCACTTTCTGCGACAACAAGTTCATGCTTTCAAAATTCATTTTATCTCCATATTAAAATGTCGGGGGTGCAAAACTTACCTACGTAAGATATATAAAATTTTGATGTTGCAAGATTGTTAGAAAATGTAAAAACGCAGCAAAAAACGGCTTTACGCTGTCTAACCTTGCATGTCATTCTGGAGGCCATAGGCCGATAGAATCCATTACAAATAGAAATAAATTCTATCTTCTAAAAGTCATGATCCCTGTAAGTGAACATATTGAGCGTCGCCTGGCAGAACTCCCTCTTTTGCCGGGGGTTTATATCATGAAGAACGCTCAAGGGAAAATCATTTACATCGGCAAAGCGAAGGTCCTCAAAAATCGCGTGTCGAGCTACTTTGACGGGAGCGACCATGCCGGTCACCGTGCTGCAACTTTGATGCTTCCGTACATCCGCGACATCGAGTGGATTATCACGGAAAGCGAAACGGAAGCGCTTATTCTCGAAGCGAACTTGATTCGCAAGCATACGCCCAAGTACAACGTGCTCCTGAAAGACGACAAGCACTTTCCGTATTTGGCGTTCTCCGTGAATGAACCGTTCCCGCGGCTGTTCCTGAGCCGTTCCGTGAAAAAAGACGGCTGCTTGTATTACGGCCCTTACATGAGTTCCCGCATGATCCGCCAAT
This sequence comes from Fibrobacter succinogenes, assembly GCF_902779965.1. Lineage (NCBI taxonomy): Bacteria > Pseudomonadati > Fibrobacterota > Fibrobacteria > Fibrobacterales > Fibrobacteraceae > Fibrobacter > Fibrobacter succinogenes. The sequence continues at coordinate 3,358 of NZ_CACZDK010000048.1, forward strand.
TGCAGGATATCGCTGCGCGTTTGTTCAAAATTCGCGAATGCAAATTGAAGTTGCCTTTGAATCGCCCTGTGCGGCCTTGCCTCAATTACCACATCGGTCGTTGCGAAGCGCCATGTGCAGGTCTTGTGACTCGCGAAGAGTATAGCAAAAAAGTGGCACAGACACAAATGCTCTTGGGCGGTAAACGCGATGACCTGATAGAACTTTGGGAACGCGAAATGTTCGAAGCGAGCGAACGCATGGATTTCGAAACCGCGGCGAAAAAGCGCGATGCTATTCAGGCGCTCAAGGCGACGAGTGCGCACCAGAAAACTGATGTGTCCGATGCAAGCCTCAGCATGGATGTGATTTCGCTGAAGCGTAATGGTACGATGGCTGCTGCCGTGATTTTCGAATACCGTAACGGTGTGCTTTGTGGGCGCCGCCACTACCGCCTGGAATGCAAACTCGAAGACGACGAGACTGAAATTTTCAGCCAGATGGTGGTGCAGTGGTACATGGACGTGGAATTTATTCCTGGCGAAATTGCGACGGATGTGCCCTTGCCCGAAGACTTGGCGGAGCGCGAATCGATGGAACAGGCACTTGCCTCGAAGACGAATCACAAGGTGGTGTTGACGAATCCGCAGCGTGGCGAGAAACTCGGGTTCCTGAAACTTGCCGCTGCGAATGCCGACATGATTCTTGTGGAAATGCGTGCCGAAGTGCAGAAATATAGCGAAATCGATTCGAGCGTTTTTGAACTGCAAAAAGTTTTGGGTTTAAAGAAGACTCCGTTCCGCATCGAATGCGTGGATATTTCTCATTTGTCTGGAACGAACACCGTGGCAAGTTTGGTTGCGTTCAAGAACGGTCGCCCCGACAAGAGCAATTACCGCAAGTTTATTATCAAGACCGTAACAGGTGTTGACGATTTTGCGAGCATGCGCGAAGTGATGACTCGCCGCATCCGGCGTTTGGAAGACGAGGGAATTCCGATGCCCGATTTGTGGGTGTGCGATGGTGGTAAAGGTCAGGTCGATGCTACGATGCAAATTCTAAAGGAACTCGGTCACGATAAGGATTTGCCTTTGATCGGGCTTGCGAAACGCTTGGAAGAAATCGTGTTTCCCGATGACCGCCCGAGTATTGTGCTGCACCGCACTAGCCCCGCGCTGAAGCTTTTGCAGAACGCCCGTGACGAGGCGCACCGATTCGCCATTACGTACCAGCGCAGCAAACGCAAGAAAGACCTTGAAGTCGAATGGCTCAAGATGCCTGGCGTTGGCCACGAAACCCGCATCAAGATTTTGAGCAAGTACAAGAGCGCCGAAGCGTTTATGGACGCCCCGCTCGAAGACATCACAGATTTGCTCGGGAAAGTCCGCGGCACAAAGCTCCGCGAACAAGTCGCCGAATATTGCGCCGCCGGCACCCCCGAAGAAACGGAAACCGCTGAAGACGCTGAATAACCGAATGTAGCCGCTGACGCCCCGCCCGCATGATGAATACTAATGAGGTTTAAAGGACGTTAGCCCTTATTGTGTAAATTTTTCTAAATGTAAAAATTGCTAAACGCCGTTTAAATTTCGTCAATGCATTTTTACTAAGTCGCAAAATTATTTTTTAAATGAATAATCTATATTAGGTTTTGAATTTTTCAATTAAAGGACCCTCGTGGGCCCTATTCTAAGAGGACTCAAATGATTGGACTGAAATCGATTGCTAGAACGGCCTTGGTGCTTTCGGCAACTGGCGCACTTTTTGGGTGCGGTAGCTCATCGCAAGACGAGCTCGCCAGCGGTTCTTTGCCGCGTCAGGAAACGCTCTACTTGTCTGGGCAGCAGAATGATGCTCCTGGTACGTTCAACCCCCTTGCAGAAAGCTGGATGACGACGTGGCCTGTGAGCGGTCGTTTCAACTTGATGTATGAACCGCTTTTGACGTACAACTCCCTGACGGGTGAAATTGAATCCCTCCTCGGTACGCTCGTGAACAAGAACAACGATAGCATCGTTGTGGACTTGAACCCGGCCGCAAAGTGGAGCGATGGCGAAAAGGTTACTTCTCGTGACGTGAAGTTCATCTATACGATGGGTTCCATCAACACTAGCGAACAGATTTCTGCAATTCATGTCGACACGATTAAGTCCGAACCGGCAGGTGCGGTGGAACGCATTGCATTCCTCGTGAACAAGAAGCAGCGCAATAACCCGCTTTCCGTTTTGGACTTGATGCAGGCCATCCGTATCGTTCCTGCTCACGTGTTCGAACCGCTTATCGAAAAGCTCGGTTCCAAGGACGAAGTCAAGAAACTCCCGATGGACCAGAACCCGGTTGTTTCCGGCCCGTACGCTCTCCGCAGCGCCGACCCGAACAAGATTATTCTTGAACGCCGTGACGACTACTGGGGCAACGCCGCTCTCCACAATGGTCAGCTCCCTGCTCCGAAGTATATCGTTCACCCGATTTATAAGAACAACGAACATAACACGATCGCTATGCGTAGCGGCAACCTCGACGCTTCTCAGAGCTACATCCCGCGTATCAACCGCAAGGCTGGCGCTGGCGTACACACATGGCTCAATGAACCGCCTTACTTCTTGCCGGGTGCAATGCCGATGCTCATCATCAACACGATGAAGGAACCGCTTAACGACAAGCGCTTCCGCCGCGCTCTTGCAACCGCAATCGACTACATGGCTCTCCGCAAGTTCGCTGTGTCCGACTACACGGACCAGATCAAGCCGGGCCTCATCATGCCGACCAATCTCGAAGGCAAGTATATTAATGACGAAGACCTTGTTAAGTATGGTGTCAAGCTCACCATCACCGACGAAAAGGAACGCGTTGAAACTGTGAAGCAGATGCTTTCCGAAGCTGGCTACAAGTCTGTATGGAATAGCGATGGTACGCTCGACCACATGGAAAATGCCAAGGGCGAAAAGATTCCGACGATGTACATCACGAGCCCGAACGGCTGGACCGACTGGGAAGCTATGGTGACTATCGCTGTCGAAGGTATGCGCAAGGCTGGTATCGATATTCGTGAAGGCTTCGTGGACGGCGGTTCTTACTGGCCGGCTATGGGTCTTGGTAACTTCGACCTCATCATGCACAAGCCTGTTGCTGACGTGACTCCGTCTCTTCCGTGGAGCCGCTTCAACGAAATCATGGCAAGCCGCGACTGGCAGCCGCTTGGCGCTTGGGCTGGTACGAACATCGGTCGTTACAACCAACCGGGTACCGAAGGTTTCCGTCCGGAAGTGGACAAACTCCTTTCTGCAATTCCGCTCATGAAGAACGCCGATTCTATCGCAACCGCTTATCGCGAATTGAACAAGATCTTCATGGAAGACCAGCCGTCTATTCCGCTGGTTTACTTGCCGGAACAGTTCTATGAATTCAGCGACCGTGTCTGGACGAACTGGCCGACCGCTGAAAACCCGTACGCTCCTGCTCAGCTTCCGTGGGTGGCTTCGGGTACCAAGACCCTTTGGAATTTGAAGCTTGCTAAATAAAGGATAAAGGACTACAAATGCTTAAACAATATCCTATGCTACGTTATGTCCTGCAGAAGGCGTTCTGGTACTTGCTGACCTTCGTCTGTGCAGTGGCTCTCAACTTCGCGTTGCCGCGTCTCGGCGACAACAATCCGGTTGACATCATCATGGGTCAAGCCGGCAAGGGCCTTTCTCCGACTGAAGCTCAGAAGAAAAAGGCGGAACTCCTTGTGTCCTTTGGTATGGCCGAAGTTGACGAACAAGGTAATGTTATTTACGAACCGGAAACCGATGCTAACGGCAATGTCGTGATGCAGAAGGTTCCGAAGCTCGACGCCAACGGCCAGCCGGTCGTGAACGTTGTGAAGCTCTTCAACGATGCTGGCGAACCAGTAATGGTCGAACGCCAGAAGCTCGATGAAGCTGGCAATCCGGTCTTTGTCGAAAAGTCTTCTGCCGCTCAGAAAGGCAAGAAGGGCAAGAAAGTTGTTAAGAAGGCTAAGAAGGTGAAGAAGGGCAAGGGCGCAAAGGCTGTTGCTGCTGATAAAGTCCCTGTCATGGAAAAGGTTCAAGCCGAACGCATCGATACCGTCATGGTCGATCAGCCGGTTATGAAGACCGATCCGAAGCTTGCTTCTGCAGTTTCTCAGTTCTTCCGCTATGTGGGCAACGTATTCCACGGCGACCTTGGTCTTTCCTATCAGAACAACGAACCTGTGACAAACGTTATCAAGAAGTCCCTCCCGTGGACGCTCGCTATCCAGGCTCCGACGATTCTTCTCGGCTGGATCGTGGGTAACCTTCTCGGTGCTTTCGCTGCATACAAGCGCGGCATTTTCGACAAGGTATTCTTCCCGTGCGCCATGTTCTTAAACGGTGTGCCGTTCTTCGTGTTCGGTATGCTCTTGGTGGCATTCTTCTCCATCACGCTCGGCTGGTTCCCGGCTATGGGCGCTTACAGCCCGGACATTCCGGAACTCACGTTCAGCTGGTCTTGCTTCAAGAGCGTCAGCTGGTACTACGTGCTCCCGTTCTTCTCTGTGTTCCCGATTCTTCTTTCTGGTCAGGCAACGGGTATGCGTTCCATGTCTATTTACGAACTCGGTACAGACTACATGAAGTATGCTAAGTGGCTCGGCCTCCGTGAAGGCAAGATTATCAGCTACGTGTTCCGCAACGCTATGCTCCCGCAGCTCACTGGCCTTGCCCAGAGCCTCGGTGCCATGGTGGGTGGCGCTCTCATTACCGAAATGATCTTCTCTTATCCGGGTCTCGGTATGGCAATGCTCAATGCCATTCAGAAGAACGACTACGCAACGATCCAGGGTTGCACCTTGATGATTTCTACTTGCGTTCTCGTTGCAAACTTTGCAGTTGACGTTTTGATCGCTGTCTTTGACCCGCGTGTCAAGGCCGGTCTCCAGATGGGAGGTAAGTAATCATGGGTAAGCTTTTAAGAAACCTTCTCAAGTCCCCGATGTTCGTGATTGGCGTGTCCATCTTCGTGCTCACGCTCCTCATCGCCATCTTTGGACCTTTGTTCTACAACGTTGATACTCACGCTCGTGACATCGTCGCTGGCCCGTATGCAGGTTCTAGCTCTGCTCACTGGCTCGGCACCGACCACCTCGGCCGTGACTATGTGTCTCTCTTGATTGCTGGTCTCCGCAGCTCTCTCTATGTGGGCTTTGTGGCTGGTATCATTGCTACGACGATCGGTGTGCTTATCGGTTTGTTCGGCGGTTTCCGCGGTGGCTGGGTTGACGAAGTGCTCAACATGCTCACCAACATCTTCATCGTGATTCCGCAGTTCGTGATTCTCGTTCTTATCAGCTCCGCTGTTAAGGATGGCCGTTCCCTCACCTTGATTGGTCTCATCATCGGTCTTACCGCTTGGAGCTGGTCTGCCCGTGCCGTTCGTGCCCAGGCTTCTTCTCTCCGTAGCCGCGACCACATCGCCCTTGCCCGCATCAACGGTGCATCGACTTTGACGATTGTGATCAAGCATGTGCTTCCGTACTTGCTCTCGTACGTGTTCATGGTGTTCATCATGCAGGTGTCTTCTGGTATTCTTTCCGAAGCCTCCATCTCCATGATCGGTCTTGGCCCTGTCGATTCCACCAGCCTTGGTATCATCTTGAACCAGGCTAAGGACAACGGTGCTCTCTCCGACTCCATCTGGATCGCATTCATCCCGGCAACGATCGTCGTTACCCTCACGGTGTTTGCTCTGTACTTGATTAACACTTCCATGGAAGGCGTCTTCAACCCGCGCCTGCGCAAGTAAGAGGTAAAAAATGTCTGATAATGTTTTTGAAGTTGACCACTTGGGTCTTTATTACCTCGGCCGTTTTGGAGACAAGACTCACGCTGTTACAGACGTGTCCTTCTCCATGAAGCAGGGGGAAATCCTCGGTATCGCCGGTGAATCGGGTTGCGGTAAGTCCACGCTCGTTTCTGGCCTCATGGGTATGTGCATCCCGCCGCTTTATCCGGAAACGGGTGACGTTCGCGTCAAGAGCGGTGACCACATGGAATCCCTCATGAACCGCAGCATCGAAGACGTTCGTGCAAACGTTCTCGCTCAGAAGGTTTCCATGATTCCGCAGGGCGCATTCAACGCTTTGAACCCGGTTCGCAAAATCAAGGATATCGCAGCTGACGTGATTGCGGCTCACCAGCAGCCGGGCAAGCAGCTCGACATGAAGGAAATCTACGATCGCCTTTGCGAACGCTTCGACTTGTTCGGCATGGACACGAAGCGCGTGTTGAACTCCTATCCGATTCAGCTTACCGCAGGTGAACGCCAGCGTTCCGTGATCGGTATTTCTACTTTGCTCAACCCGCAGATGGTGATTGCTGACGAACCGACTTCTGCTTTGGACGTTTCCACGCAGAAGGAAGTGATCAAGATGATTTTCGATCTTCTTGACAAGGGCATCTTCTCGACGATGATCTTCATTACCCACGAACTTCCGCTCCTCTACCATGTGGCAGACAACATCGCCATCATGTACGCCGGCGAAATCGTCGAAAAGGGTACGGCAGAACAGGTCGTCAAGGATCCGCGTCATCCGTATACGCAGGCTCTCATGGGCGCTATGCTCAGTACCGAAGCTTCTCAGCGTGGCCGCCATCCGGTGGCTATCGAAGGTGCTCCTCCGAGCCTCAAGAACAAGATTGTGGGCTGCCGCTTCGCTCCGCGTTGCAGCAAGGCATGCCCGGACTGCAAGAAGAATACCCAGAATCTCCGCATTGTCGGCGATCGTGACGTGAGGTGCGATTATGCAAAGTGATAAGCCCATTGTTTTTTCTGCCAAGCGCATCAGCAAGGACTTCGGTGCCGGCAAGAACCTGAAGACTGCCGTTAAGGACGTTTCCTTCGATATCTACGACGAAGAATTCATCTCCATCGTGGGTGGTTCTGGTTGCGGCAAGTCCGTGCTCGCCAAGATCATGCTCGGCCTTTACCAGCCGACTCGCGGTCAGTTCCTCTATCGCGACAAGCCGATTAAGAACTTGAAGGACCACTGGAACGAAGTTCAGTCCGTGTTCCAGGACCCGTTCGGTTGCTTCAACCAGTTCTTCACTATCCGTAGCCAGCTCGAAGACGCTCTCAACATCCTCAAGGACAAGCCGTCCAAGGAAGAAGTCCGTCGCCGCGTTGACGAAGGCCTCATGGCTGTGAACGTTACCCCGGCTGATATCGAAGGCAAGTATCCGTTCGAACTCTCCGGTGGTCAGATGCAGCGTATGCTTCTCGCCCGTATCTTCGCGCTCCGTCCGAAGGTCCTTATCGCTGACGAAGCTACCTCCATGGTGGACGCCTGCGTTCGTGCAAACATCCTCGATTACCTCCGCAAGTTGAAAGACGAGCTGAAGATGACCGTGGTGTTCGTGACCCACGATATCGGTCTAGCAAACTACGTTTCTGACCGTATCTTCATCATGCACGACGGTAAGATCGTGAACCAGGGTACTCCTGCTGAAGTACTCGACAACACGAACGAACCGCACACGCTCCGCTTGCTCGATGACATTCCGGAAGTCCACAAGACTGAATGGATCAAGAACAGCCACCGCAGCAAAAAGTAACGGTACCGTTTCTTTGGAAAAGCCGCAGCCTAAACCGCTGCGGTTTTTCTTTTATCCCTCGCGGATTTTACGTAATCCACTCTTGCTTGGTGCCTTTGCACAAACAAAAATCTGTTACTTTACATTACCACATAAAGTGCGGAAAATTTGTTAAAAATGAATTTTATGCAAGCGAAATAGAGCTTGTTTGAGATAATTTATCTCGATATAATAAATTTATAATATAAAAATATCAAAAGTCGCTGTTTTTCCCCTACAAAATGCTTATTTATTTTATTATTTATTATTTCATGATACATTTTGTATCATGAAATAATAGGAGTGTGATATGAATAAAACGGTGCTGACAGTGGCAGCAATGGCGGTTCTTGTAGGAGGTTCCGCTTCTTATGCAAAATCGGTTTCTAAGGACTCTCAGTCTGTAGAAAAAGAATTTGTGAGTGAAACGACTAATTCCCGCATGGACAAGAGCGTTCAGAAGTTTGTCGAAGCACAAAAGAAAAACAACCAAAAACGCAGTGTTTCGGTGGCCTCCGACGTGCTTGGCCGTCGAGGTGGCGCTGTTAAGGGCAAGGCTGCTTTGAATTACAAAGTGAATGATGCCGATGTCCAGAAAATGAAAGTCGTCATTAGGGATGTCAAGGTTGACGAGGCGCCTTTGGCCGCGGTTAGTGGCCGTTACGAATATAGACCAGTTGCAGACCAAAAGGAATTCTGGCTGAACGGCTCCAAGGTTAGCGAAAAGAGCTACTTGGATCAGGCGAAAAAACGCAAACAGAAATACGATCGTTCTAGGAAGTCTTTTAAGTCTTCGCGTGTTGCATATCTTACGGCTAGCGAAATTGAAAAGGAACTTGCAAGCAGCGAGACCAAGTATATTTCTGAATTCAAAAAGCCTCAGCCGCAAGTCATGTATGGCCAGGATGGTAGCTGGGATTATCGCTATATATTGAATAAAGCTGGCGTTACCAACAACGCCCATAACGTGGGAGTTAAAGGTCAAGGCGTGGGCGTGCATTACAACGAAGGCGGTTGCGTCCCGTTGCAGTATGTGAATCAAAACTATTTTGTGCAGCTAGAAACGCCGTGTAACGAATATTCTACGCATGCTATCGGTGTCGCTAGAATTTTGCAGACAACGGCTCCGCAGGCGAAACTTTATGCGTTGCAGGGGACCGATGGTCCTGAAAATCCGTCGAGCTATGATGTGCCCATTTTGATTGGTTCGAATTCATGGACTTATGGCTCGGATTACCCGTATTACGAAGACACTGATGCTACGATGGATAACTACATCTATGAAAATAGAGTGGTTGAATTTATTGCGGCAGGTAATGAAGGCCGTGACGCTATCATTCCTCCTCCGGCCCGTGCGTTCAACGTGATTACGGTCGGTGCTGTATCTCCGGCGGACGATATGTTTATGGGTTACTCGACATCTGGAAATCCGAGTCCTGGAAACGATAAGCCCGAAGTCGGCGTCTATTCTCATTTCCGTTTCCCGGACAAACCTTACACTGCTGGGCCGGGTGATACGTACGACGGAACTTTCTGCTGTACTAGCGGAGCGACTCCGTTTATTGCCGGTATGACCGCCGATCTGCTTTCTCAACACCAGTTCCTTTGGTGGCATCCGGAAGTAGTCAGGGCCATCTTGATTGCAGGGAGCAACCCCATCCAAAATCCTGATTACGACATTGATGATGCGCCTAGCGGCTTTGATGCTGGCATTCCGCATTATTCCAACTTCTCCTGGACGGATTCTTATCGATGGAACTTCTGGGAAGGTGAAAACTCTTCTTGGTTTGATTCGAATCGAGAAATCACGTTCCCGGAATACGATATCACTAAGGGCAAGCGCTACCGTATCGCTATTTCGTGGCTGACTTCGGGTGAGTTTGCGGTTCGCTATCAGAGCGTCGCTCAAGATATCGACCTGAGCGTTTGGCAGGATGGTGTTAGAATCGCTCGTTCAGAATCGCCATCGAATCCGTTTGAACTTGTGGATTTTGTGGCTCGTTCTTCTAGCCCGCTAACGATTAAGATTAAGCGCTATTCGAATAGCTCGTCGAAGGAAAAGGTTGTTCTAGGGTACGCGTTCGTATCGAAGAACTAACTTGAATTTTTGAAATTTGGTGAAATGCGATGTACTCGGCAGAGGAGGGGCTGCCGAGTTTTTGAAGTATATTAGAAAATTTGCTATGTATGTTGTAAGTAAAAAAATGTATAAATTATCAATTGTAAATTTAAAGTAAGCTAATAAAAAATTGTATAGAATTATTTACGTGAATAAATTATTTTATATTGTAAAAATATGAAAACACCTTTTTTTTCTTAACAAAATTGCTCGTTATTTTATTAAATATTGGCGTGGTACGAATCGTATCATGAATAATAGGAGCATACTATGAATAAAAAAATACTAACGATGACAGCGATGGCGGTTCTTGTAGGAGGATCCGCATCCTATGCACAAACGGTTTCTACTGATGTGAAGTCTGAAAAAGAAGCTCAAGTCGAAGAATCGGTGCAGGCACCTTCTCGAATGGATGGTGGCGTTAGAAAATTCGTTGAAAAGCAGAAAAGTAATACGCAGAAGCGTAAGGTTGCGCTGAAATCTGACGTTCTCGGTCGTCGTGGTGGAGCTCAAAAGGGTGCTTTGAACTACGAAATCAATGCATCCGATGTCGAAAAGATGAAAGTTGTCATCAGCGATATCAAGGCCGATGACACTCCGCTGCCAACTGTGAGCGGTCGCTACGAGTTCGATCCGCAAAAGAACCAAAAGGATTATTGGTTGAACGGATCCAAGATGAGCGAATCTGGTTATCTTGCAGAAGCCGAAAAGCGCGAGAAAAAGTATAGCGAATCGAAGAAGTTTAATTCTCCGCGTACCGCATACCTTACGGCAAGCGAAATCGAAAAGGAACTTTCGAGCAGCGAAACCAAGTACATTTCTGAATACAAGGAACCTAAGCCTGCATTAACCTATGGCGTACAGGATTATCGCGATTATACGTACATCCTCCAGAAATCAGAAATTACATCGTTTGCTCACAATAACAATTACAAGGGTCAGGGCGTTGGCGTTTATTATAATGAAGGTGGTTGCCCTCCGCTTAACTATGTGAATACAACCTATTATACTCGCCTCGGAACTTGCCCGGGCTATGCAACGCACGTTATTGGCGTTACAAGAGTTTTGCAAACCACCGCTCCGCAGGCAATGATTTACGGTATCGATGGCGTTGACTATCCGCAGAATGTGCGTAGCTACTCTAAGCCGATTTTGATTGGTTCCCAGTCTTGGGGCTTTGTTACGGACGAAACCGGATACACTTCTGGCGATGCTGACATGGACAACTACATTTATACGAATAGAGTTGTTGAATTTGTTGCTGCAGGTAATGGCGGTAGAAATAAGCTTGTGTCCGCTCCGGGAAGAGCTATGAATGCTATTTCTGTTGGTGCAATCTCTCCGGTGGATGACAAATACGTTTCTTATTCATCGTCTAAGAATGCTCCTACGAAAGTTGACAAGCCTGAAGTCGCTAACTATACAGGCTTCCGTTTCCCAGGGGATCCTTCTTACACGGCTGGCACTAACGATACCTATACCGGCGTCTTTAACGGAACTAGCGCAGCAACGCCCTTTATGGCTGGCATGGCTGCGAACTTGCTTTCTCAGCATCACTTCCTCTGGTGGCATCCGGAAGTTGTCAAGGCTGTCTTAATTGCTGGTAGCAAGCCGGTTCAGAACCCGGAATACGATGTTGATGCCGGTACTTATTTCGTGGCGGGCATTCCGCATTATTCAAGCTTCACTTGGAACGATTCCTATCGTTGGCGTTTCTGGCAGGGCGAAAACAACAGCAATTTCGATTCGAATAAAGAAATTACTTTTGTCGAATACAATATTGAAAAAGGCAAGCGTTACCGTCTCGCCATTGCTTGGCTGACTTCTGGTGAATATGCTTTGAAGAACCAGAGAATCGCTCAGGATATCGATATGAGCGTTTGGCAGAACGGAACGAGAATCGCAAATGCTAATTCTTATGAAAACCCGTTTGAATTGGCCGATTTTGTGACCCAGTCTGCTGACCCTCTTACGGTCAAGATTAAGCGTGTTTCTAACCGTAATTCGTCCGAAAAGGTCCTTCTCGGTTACGCTTTTGTGAAGACTAACTAATTCCTGATATCTCGTCAGAAAAATGAAATGTAGGGGCCCGGCGGTAACGCCGGGCTTTTTGCGTTGTTGGCAGTTTTGTCGCTCCGGACATGTTTTGGAGATGGTATCGGGAGTTTGTCTTGCTTCACTCGTTTTTGCAAAAGGATTATATATATTACGGATATGAGTTTTTCTTGTTTTTTCAATTTAATGGGTGCCGCGGATTTTAATCAATCCGCACACGTTGCGCTGTCTGCACGTTATTCTCGTTTTGCGTTTGTGGCATTGTCGCTTGCCCTGGTGCAAACTTCTGCACTCGCTGCGGATCTTGTGAAGCAGAATATTGATACGACCGATGCGATGGTCACGCTTTCTAATTATGACCGTGGTTTCTATACGCCTCAGGTTTTGCACATCAAGCCTTCGGGCGGAAAGCCGATTGAAAAACCGTACAGCAAACTTTTGCACCTCCGTGCTGAAATTTCGGAATTCAGCAGCCGCGCTTGGCTTGGCATTGATACGACTGGCGGTAAAAAGGACACGACATGGGGCAAGAGCCAAGATCTTACGGAAGATGCTCTTAATGTCTTGCAGACGACCTTTGACAACATCCGCAAGAACAATGGCTTTGTGGTTGTTCGCATTTGTTATGACCCGTGGTACAACGGACGTAGCAATGTGACGCCGGAACACAAGTGGGTGTTGCGCCATGTGGAGCAGCTCGCTCCGGTGCTTTCGAAAAATACCGATGTGATTGTCGCTCTCGAAATGGGCATGCACGGGGCTTACGGCGAGATGCACAGCGATACGAGCATCACTTACGAACGTATTGCAGAGGCTACGAACTTGATGCTTCGCAACACGCCCCCAGAATTCAAGATTCTCACGCGCACGGGAAACTATTCAGCAAAGGTTCTCGGCTTTGACAATTGGGGCGTGGATTTCCACATCGACGGCGAAAAGTTTGCTGAAATTGCAAAGGCAAAAGGTGACACGATGTACCGTGTGGGTATGTTCAACGACGGCTATCTTGGAACGCAATATGATTACGGCACATGGGGCGCCGACTGCAAAACGTCTATTTGCCGCGAGGAAGGTGTTGCCTGGCTTGAAAAGTACGGTATCAATACACCGTATGGCGGTGAAGCGCTTACAACGGCTAGTGGCTATCAAGTCATCAACACGCCGGAATTTCTCGCTTACGAGGGCTTCCGCACGCATACAAGCTATTTGAATATCCAGTGGAACAACAATCTAATCGACAGTTGGAAAAAGTCGCATTTTAAGGGTAAAGATTTCGAATATGACGGAGCGAAAGATTCTTCGCTCACGGGTTTCAAGTACATCAATGATCACTTGGGCTACCGCTATGTGCTGCGTGAATCTTGGGTAACCGATACGGTTGGCTCCGATGGCGTTTTCAAGGCGAAACTTCGCATCCAGAATGTAGGCTTTGGCAACCTGACACGCAATGTTCCTGTGAAACTTGCTGTTGTAGATGACATGGAAGGAAGCTTGTTGACGATGTGCCCAGGAACTTCTTATATAGATTTGCCTGATATCGATTTCCGCAATGTGCATAGCCGTACTATTTCGATCGCTGGCGGCGATACAGTGATGACGTTCGATGGAAACAACGAAATTGAAATCACAGCCAAGTTGGATGGGCTCTCGAAAAAACGCTATCAAGTGTACTTGAAAGTAGGTGAGATTGAGTTTGCCAATCGCAAACTTGTGGGAGTTGGGTCTTGTGGGGAGGAACAGCCCGCTGTCTTTTTGGGCAAAGTCTATTATGACGAAAAAGTGACGGGAATTTCTCCACGCGCCTTATCTCCAGTATCAATACATCAAAAGCAAAACGCTCCATTTGTGCAGCGGACCCGCAATAATATCATCATCCATAACGGCGACAAGCGCTATCGCGCAAACGGCGCGGGCGTTCAGTAATTGTTTGATATACGTACGAAAAAGTCCCGACCATCAGTCGGGACTTTTCAAACTTCAATTTTATGTAACAAACTTTAATTGCTTACTTGTTTGTCCAGCGGAGCGAAGCCTTCTGGGTACCTTGACGGATAACCATCGTGTAGGATCCGTTGGGGAGGCTCTTGAGGCTGATGGAGTGGCTTCCAGCACTGTAAATGTCAGATTGCTGCATCACGTTTACACCGAGAGCGTCATAAACGTCCAGCTTCACAATGCCTGTATTCTTGGTCGTGAATTGGAGCGTCGTGCCCATCATGCTTGCCTTGAGACCGTTTGCAATCTTGTGAACCGGCTTGATGGAAGTCTGCGGATTGATGAATGCATTGTATTCTTCAAGGTTTACCGCGGCAGATTGGTCGCCGATAATGAATGTGACTGTGCGGACAAGAGAGTCTTCTGTTGCTGTTTCAGGAGCATGAGCCGTGATTGCTACAATTGCATTCTGGTTGCCAGCGATAAAACCGGTGCCATTTTTCGTGATGTATGCAGATGTTGGCAGACCGTTGTAAGTGTAGGTAACCGGAGTTTCGCTAATAGTTGCATCCGGAAGGCCTTTATCAGAAACGGCGCCTAGAGCGATTTTTTGGTCTTTGAACATGCTATGGATACGGGGGAGCGCCTTCTTGTAGGTGATTTCGAACGTGTCTTGCATAGCACGGAACCCTGTGACGGCCGGTGCCGATGCTACGATTTTAGTCGTTCCGAATGTCTTGAAGTGCAACATCCACACTTGTTTGCCTTTTTGTGCATTAGAGCATTTGGTGGTGTTTGAACAAACGGCTTTGCTTACAGAAATGATGCTCGGGTCTAGCGATGTGAGCGTGAATTTGGAACCTTGGATGGTCTTGTCTTCCATGGTCAAGATGTAGTCGAGATTTCCGTCTCCATCGAAGTCGAGTGCTTGTGCGGTCCCTCCTGATACAGTTTTACATGAGTTAGAGTAGGTGCAGTAGAGTTCTTCGAGGTTCGTGATGCTCTGGCCTGCGATTTCTTTGATGGTCACGACAGACTGGGAACCGTCATTACCCGTAAAAATGGCAAAACCGTAATCGCTCACGATGATATCGCTGCCAGATACGGAGGCCACTTTTTCGTTGCTAGAAGTATAAGTACAGCCGGACTTGAGAACTCCAGAAATCTTGCCGTCGGTCTGCTTTGCGGTCGTTGCCTTGAAGGAGCAACTGCCGCTCTTGCCTTTAACGAGGGAGTCGGCCCAAGAACGAGCGTTCTTGGTGAGGTAGCTCTTGATAATGTTTCCCGAGGTGGTGTAAGTGGCTGCATCGAGGGCGGCTGCAGTGATGAGTGACTTTTCACCAGCGAAGATAGCGGACTTTTCGCTCTTCTGGTCTACATCGGAAGTCTGCTGACGCAAACTCCAGTTGCAGTTCGGAATCTGTTTCTGGTCCATGTAAGATGTCCATTCGCTTGTGGCGTTTTCGTTCGGATTGCCGTCGCCGTCAGCGTTTGTGGTACCCCATTCGCTGATGAATACAGGGTATCCAGCGTTAAGAGTTTGGTCGATTCTGCCACTAAAAGAACCTTTGGAGTGCGTGGCTGCGTAGAAATGCAGTACGTAGGCAATGTTCGTTGAATTAACTGGGTCAGAAGCGCCGTTTTGCGGGTTTTGTGACCAACTCGGGGTTCCGACGATAATCAAGTTTTGCGTGTTGTTGCGGATGGCAGAGCTAATCGTGTTGGCGTAGCCCTTGATGGCGCTCCAGTTACCACCGCTGCCATCGACTGGTTCGTTATAGATTTCGTAAATGACGTTTGGCACGTCCTTGTATTTCTTGGAAATAGTTTCGAAGAAGGTCTTTGCGAGTGACGTCTCCGAATGGGCTCTGTGGCTGTGCCAGTCGATAATGATATACACGTCGTTTTCGATAGCGGCTTTGACCATTCTATCGATTGTAGAAAGCTGACCTTCTGGGCTCTTCGCGTAAGAAGTCTGATCGTCCAACTTGTTTTTGGTGCCGCCATCGGAATCGTAGTATTCAATACCCATGGCATAACGGAACACGTCAATTTTGAGGTTGTCTACAGCCCATGAAATGACGGTCGGGTTGTAGTAAGAAAGACCCGTTGCGTCGGACCAGAAAAGGCTTACACCACGGAGCATGGCTTGCTGGTTGTTCTTCGCGCCAACAATCTTGTTGCCGCTCGTGTGAAGGGCTCCGTAATAAGATACTGGCCCAACTTTCTTGGGAGTTGCTGTTGATGCATCGGCTGCAAAGGCAGATATTGCCGTAGCGGCCAGGATGCTTGTCAGTAGCTTTGTCAATTTCATGAGTGTGTTCCTTTTGTTTTGACAAAAAATATTTTAATAAAGCTAAGATAGTAAACAATTTACACTAATTTTTTGTTTACCGTTGTAACACTAAGCTAATTAAGCTTTGTGTTTTGTTCACCGTCACCCTGTTTGGTTATTGCTATATAATGTAGTTTTCTGTGCGCAAGAATGAAATACTTGTAATCGTAATAAAAAAGTTGCGTTTTCACTGTGTGACTGAAAGCACAAAACAAATTTGTAACAAAATTTGTATGTATTTTGGAAGCTTCCAAAGTATTATATTTCAATGGAAAGGGCGGTTTGTAATTAATAATGTAAATTTTTTTTTCAAACGGCTGTAGGTATGGCATTTTTGAAGAAAAAAAAATATATTGTTGTCCAAATCACCCATTTTGGGAAAAACTATTAAAAAAAGAGAGAGAATTATGAATAAGAAACTCACAATTGCATCGGCACTTCTTGCTGCCTCTGCTGCATTTGCTTTCCAAACATGGATTGGTGCTGATGAAGGCTCCTACCGTGTTTTGACTGAAATTGGTAACAGTACCGATACCGAAGGCTATTGGTTTAGCTATAACGATAAGAATGACGGCGGTGAATCCGAGGTTGTTTGGCCGGTTACTCCGGGTACTACCTATTCCGACGACGCTTTGGACCCGATTATTGATGAATGCAAGGGTGTTTGCGGTACAGCTTCCCTTTCCAAGGGCACCTTGACCTATCCGGCATTTGTTGGTATCGGCTTTAACGTTGTCGGTGAAAATGCTAAGGATAAAACCAAGTCTGATCCGGGTGACGCTACTGCTTGGGGTGGTGTTTGCATTACCTATACCTCTGATGCTAAGGCCCAACTTGAACTCGGTCTCGGTGACTTCGACACTGAAATTAAGTATGCTAACCCGTACGTTGATCTTGCCAAGGCTACTTCGCCTATGACGAAGACCATTTCTTGGTCTCAGTTTAAGCAGCCGACTTGGTACACTGACAAAAACAAGATTTCCGGTGATGAAGCTGCAGCTCAGCTCGTTGCTATTAAGTTCAAAATTCAGGGCGCTGATGGTGACTATAAGTTTAACATCTGCGCAATTGGGGTGCTATTCACTCTGTCCGTGGTGCATCCTCTGTTAAGGCTCTCCTCTCTGGCCGTACCCTCAGCTTCTCTGGCGTTAAGTCCGACGCAACTGCAGAAGTCATGAACCTCCAGGGTCAGGTTGTTGCTAAGGGTGACGCTTCTAGCGCAATGAACCTCTCTGCTCTCGATGCAGGCGTCTACATGGTTCGCGTTGCTGGCAAGTCCGTCAACTTCACCAACAAGATTGTCTTGAAGTAATTTTCGGATCTGCAAAGATTTAAGAAAAGGATCGCGTGAGCGGTCCTTTTCTTTTTTAAGTTTGTTTTAAAATTATTGCTTTTGCTCACAAGTAAATTTGTTTTTCTATTTTGTAATTGCGCTAAAAGCTATATTTATATATATTACATTGGCATTTACAGACTCCGTTTTCCGGGGATATTTTAACGAGGCTTTTATGACTTTCAAAAAAATCCTGTTGCCTGCTTTTATTGGCTCAGCTTTTTTCTTGGGCGCCTGTGGCGATGACGCTCCGGTTTCTCCAAATAATTTGACTCCGAGCTCTGCTGTTGTCAATCCGTCTTTGAGCTCTTCTTCTGGAATTACACCGTTGCCGACCTCCTCTGCTCCGGTTCCTGCAAGCTCATCGGCGGCATCTGTTGTTGTAAATTATCCTCAGCTTGCGACTGGGGCAAATAGTACATATGCATTAGCCAATTATACATATTGGAAGTCTTATCATGTTTCTTCAGTAGAACAGGATATGGCTCTTTATCCGTCTATTGCGCCTGAATTTCCGCTGGTGTTTTCGGCGGCGTTCTTGCCGGCTAGTCGTGTCATTTGGTCGAACCAATCAACGGGTTATTACAAACAGTCTTGTTCTGTAGATGATGCTGTAGATAACAAATACCGCGCTTGTACTGTATCTGAAGGTATGGGTTACGGTATGCTTTTGGCTTATTTTAATGGCGATGATGCAACGTTCAATTCCTTGTGGAATTACACGCGTGCCTTCAGGGATTATGAAGGTACAGGGCTTATGCCGTGGATTACCTACTCGTTCCACTACTCAACTCCGGATAATTCCAGTGCAACGGATGCCGATTTGGATATTGCAACGTCCTTGATTCTTATGTATTACAAGACAGGCAATGCAATGTACTTGCAAGATGCTTTGGTCCTTGTGAATGCCCTTTGGAATTTAGAAGTGAACCCGGCGAATTTGCTCCTTTACTCTGGTGATACAGATCTTTGGAAGGGCGCCAATCCGGCTTACAACTTGAGCTACTTCTCTCCGGTGGCGCTTAGACTCTTTGCTATTGTGGATCCGGCACATAATTGGACTGGTGTGTTGGAAGCCATGTACGCTTACATGCAGAAGGTGCAGAATGCTGGTACGGGCGTGTTCCCGGATTGGAGCAATGAGGCTGGTGTAGCTGTTAATCCGCCTAACAATTCTGCAACTACTACCTACTGGACATTCAACAAGGAAGCTGTCCGTATTCCGTGGCGTATTGCTTGGGATTATTATTGGTATCAGGATCCTCGTGCGGCTACGATTCTCACCAAGTTGAATACGTTTATTTCGGATAAGGCTAAGGGCAATCCTGATGATAAGGCTCTTGCTGTTAACTATTCATGGAATTTGGATGTGGGTAAAGACAAAACGAACAATACCTCCGTTCCGTCAGAGTGGTATGCCGCTTGGTGCGCTACGGGTATTGCTGGCAATGCTGCATGGCTCAATGCTTGCACTATGGGCATGAATAACACGGTTCACACGAATGGATTGCCTCTTTGGAATTCTAAATCGAGCTATTTCTCGGATATCTTGTTTACGATGTATTCGGGCTTGTTGAACGGTGCGTTCCTCCGCCCTGCCGGAATCTAGTTTAGCAGTTCCAAGTATCTTTCTTTATCTATCGCCCTGCATCTATTGTGGGGTCGATTTTTTTTAGATGGAATTTGTATATTCTTTAATATGAAAAAGAACGCGAATACTAAGGTCTCGAAGCCTGTCAAGGCGAAAAAAGCTAAGGCCGAGACTCAAGAAAAAAATGCTGACTCGTTGCTTGTTGCAACGAAAAACGATTCGACGAATGTCCTTGCGGTAGAACCGGATAGCTCAAGTGTGGGTGGTTCTGCGAACGAACTCCAGCTCCCGACGCCGGAGCAATTAGGTATTTCTATATCGACGGGATTGTCTGGCGCTCCGCTTAAGGTGATCGTGGGCGATACGATTGATTTTCCGGTGACGGTCTCATGGAGTGCTCAAGGCAGTGCCATTTTGGTGGTGCCTACGAGTTCTGCCAATGCGAAGGGGCTTTTGCAGTTGGGCGTTTCGCAGGAATCGAGTCGTACGGTGAAGGATGGCAAGGAACTGGCGCAGATTACGTTCAATTACAAGCTCGTTGTTCAGGATACGGGTAACTTGAATATCCCGGCGATGCGATTTGAAATCCCGACGCCTATGGGCCAGTCGCTGGACTTGCGTAGCGATTCTGTGCCGCTGCGTGCTGACGCTCCTGTGAGTATGTTGCCGATTGTGGTTGGCGTTTTTGTCGCTTTGTGCTTGGTTTTTGCTGGTCTGTGGCGTGTGCGTCGCAGAGCAAAGGCTAAAAAGGTTCTTGAAAAATGGAAAGATGCTTTGGCTGCAATCCGTGAACACATGCTTGTTTTGAAGCAACGCGTGAATGTGGCCGATAGCCGCGAATGGCTTTTGGAACTTGAAGGCGTTTGCAAAGAATACGTGGCGCTTCGTTTTCATGTCAAGGATGCATCTTCAGTCAATCTTGATAATCTTGTGAAAGAGGGTGTGCTTGATGGCTGGGAACATCTTGTTGAAGAATTTGCTCATGCCCGCTATGGTGGCGGCATCCGCGATAGCTTTGAAAATAAGGAAACTTGGAAAATAGCCTTGTCGCTGATGGGCTTGGAAGAAGAGTGATTTAGACGAGAGCACGGCTCTCCGAGCCTACAGACGAGAGAGGCGGCTTAGCCGCAGTGGTTAGGTACGTGTCATCCTGGAGGGCAAAGCCCGATAGGATCCATAGTGTTGTCTATTGTCATTCCCGGTAGAGACTGTCCCGGACATGTTTCGGGGCGGGAATCTCTTTTTTTGTGCATTTATTCTGAAAAATCTGATAAGCGGATGAAATCAGCAGATAAAATGCTCTTGCATTTATCCAAAATAATCTAATTTTGAAGAATGGTTTGGAAGTTCTATTCTGTTGTTTTGGTGTTGCTTGTATTTGTTTTGAACGGATGCTGCGTTGTTACGCGTCCTCCTTCTGCGGCAGCTTTTATGAATTCGAATGCGAAGGATCTTAGTGGAGATGTTATTGGCCTTGCGTATTATTCTGGTGATTTGGTCCATGAAGTAATTCACGATAAAAACTTATCGGGTAATAATGATGAAAGAGATTCCTATGAGTGGCCTGCTGATTTTACATATACTCATTTTTTCAATTACAAAAATTTTTCAGCGAGTCTTGGCCTACAGACTGTAGTGCCTTTTTTACAACTTGGTTTTGTTTCTAAATATGTTGGCGTATTGGGGTGGATGGCTGGTCTTGGTGGAATTATGGCCATCGAACAGTTGCCTTTGAACGAAAATTGGAAAATCGGTATTGCAGAACATTTTTCTAGGAATGGTTTTGAATCAAGGCTGAAAGAAAACGACTGTGGAGGAGGATTTGGTCCTACGGGAGCTTGTATTGGGAGTCCTGATCCTATCTATTATACGGAAGTTGGTGTAGGAGCTTATCTCTCGTATAAAAGTTTTGCGATTGAATTCCGTTATGGTCGTGATATCAGTGAAAGTAGAAATCGGTTTATTTTTTATTTGAATTGGATGTTTTCTGTTTCTAAAAAAGAAAAACAAGAAGAATGGATTTGGAGATAGATTGGCTGATTAGATTTATAGGATTGTTATGTTGTATAGATGTTTTATATTAGCTGTCGTTATGTTTGTTTTGCTTTTTGCGGGGTGTTCTAGCCATCCACCTTCTGCTGCGCAATTTATGAATGTGAAGATGAAAGAGGGTGAATTTAATAATTCTTTTATTGTTGGTGGATCAGCTCGTGCTGGTAATATTTATAAAGAACATGTAGATGGAGAAACTATACATTGGGATAGTTATACTTGTGCGGAATCTTATGGAAATTTCGATTTATCTCTTTTATTTAGATATAATCATTTCATCCTAGGGTTCTCTATGGAAAACCTCTCATATAGAGGCGTTGTGGGATTTGTTAGTCAGTATATCGGATTGCAAGGTTGGGTTGGGGGGGTGGATTCCTTTTTCCCTGATGATAATCCATTTTTGGGAGGCTTGATGTTGATTGAAGAATATCCTATACATGAAAATTTGAAAATAGGTCTAAGTGAACATATTTCAAGAAATGCGTATCATATACATTATGATTTAAAAGATATCTCATCGATTTTATACAATGAATTTGGTATAGGAACATATTTGACTTACAAGAATTTTTCTTTTGAATTCCGTTATGGTCGTGAAATTGGTGAACCGCGAAATCGCTTTTATTTTATGACGCACTATGCATTTTTTAATTAATTTGAACTATAATTTAGACGTATGATTATCGATAAGGAAGAGGCTAAGCAGCGTGCGGCAGGACTCGACTTGTTTCGGGTGGTGGCTGCCGTGATGGTGCTGCTGTTCCATTGCCATATCCATCACGAAAACAGTTTCGGACCGTTGACGGGTTTTGTCTCGATGGGTGCCGTGTTTATGACGGCGTTCTTTATGCTCTCGGGCTATGTGCTGTTCTTGACGTATAAGGATAAGTCGCTTGTGCAGGCTCCGGCACTCAAGAAATTTTACCTGAAACGCATTTTCGGGATTTTTCCATTGTACTTGGTTGTGGCTGTATTGTATGTCGTGACGCTGGGGCAAGAATCATCGTTCCAGAATCTGGTGCTGTTGCCGATTGAAGTGCTTGGGCTGCAAAGTGTTTTTTCGACGCTGTTCCCGGTGAGTCACAATGACGGAACTTGGTTTATTTCTTGCTTGCTGTTTGCGTATTTGGCGTTCCCGCTGATGCAAGAAATTGTAAAGCAGATGACTACTCGTACGAAGTGGATTGCTCTTGCTGTTTGTATTGCGGTTTTGTTTTGGTCGCCGCTTGTGGTGCATACGTTCAAGACGGATTCTATTTATTCCAATCCGTTTTTCCGAGGTCTTGAATTTTTCATCGGTGTGCTGTTGTGCTCATTGCCGATTCGTGCTGGAATCGCGAAAAGTCTTGCGACTTGGAAAGCTTTGATTGTTGAAGTTTTGCTTTTGGTTGCAGGGGTATCGATTGCGGTGCGGCTGAATATTTTCGTGGGCAATTACATGCTTTACGACTGGATTGTAATTCCGCTGTTTGCCTGCATGATTTTAACTCTGGCTGGACTGAAATCGCCGAGATTGCTGGGGTCTGCGTTTTTGCGTTATGCGAGTGCGGCGAGTTATGCGTTTTTCTTGGCTCAAGTGTTCAATACACAAATTGAAAATTGGCTGTTTGCTGCGTGCGGTATCCAGAACAATGTGCTGCAAATTGCTGTATCGGTTGTGCTGTGTGCGTTTATTGCTGTTATGTTGCACGAATTTGTAGAAAAGCCGTGTGCGAGAGTGTTGAAAAAGAAATTATAAATGCGACTTGTTGGAGAACTTTGTCCTTGAAATTTGTATTATTTATGGTAAACGATTTGGAAGGAGTTTTTTATGAAATTTTTGAATCTTGTTAGTTTATTTTTTAGCTCTGTGGTGATACTTGCCTGTAGTGGTGGCGACGAGTCTAATCCGGTGGCAGATAATTCAAGGGAAAATTTTGTGGGGGTTAAGTACCCGCTAGTTCTGGATGAGGCGAATCGGAAGTTTTCAACTTATGAAGTGAGCCGTCATGATGTTTGCAAAGTTGATGATGACAAATACGAATTCGTGACGATGGTGGATACACAACATATTGAAAGGGATTATGATTTTAGAGGCGATACGCTTGTTATTTTCTATAGCGATGAAGATGTTAGAACGT
Organism: Fibrobacter succinogenes; assembly: GCF_902779965.1. Lineage (NCBI taxonomy): Bacteria > Pseudomonadati > Fibrobacterota > Fibrobacteria > Fibrobacterales > Fibrobacteraceae > Fibrobacter > Fibrobacter succinogenes. Next base: position 26,493 of record NZ_CACZDK010000048.1, read on the forward strand.
ATGGTCAAATATTTGTTGGTGGTAAAAATGGACAGATTAAGAATAAGTGGAAAATGATAAACTGCGAGTATGTTCAAGAAAGCAATTCGCTTGATTGCAGTGATGCAAAAAAATTAAGCAGCAGACAAAAAAATACAATTACATATTTTGAATTTACGCAGGATACTGTTTTTGCGTCAGTGACCGATTTGAGCGGTAAAGTAATAGACATGTATGCTCCGACAGAAAATGAATATGACGATTATACAAGGTCTTATTATATGGAAATGATTTTTAATATAATTGTTAAGACGAATGAAAATGTGGGGTTGGCTGGATTTGATGCACCGTGGACGGTTTTTGATGAAGACGGAAGTTTTGAATGGTATGTGCAAAATAATAACGTTGTTATTAATAGTAGAGATAAAAAGCATATTTCATTTGTGATAGATGGGCAGAATTTTGAGGTCGAGTTTACCAAGGCGAAGGACTTGCAGTATAATCGAGGAAGTTATACTGAGGTTGGTGCAATTTTGAAATCTGACAATGGAGTTTGTGTTTTGGATTATATGTCTGATCCAAAAATGACTCCGGAAATTTGTAAAGCAGAAAATGCTAAACTGATGGATTTTGCTACCACCTATAATAGCAAGGACTCGCTTTTGTATTATGGTGCGGATAGCTACCATATTGGTAATGCCGGTGAATTTAGGGACTGTATCGTTAATTTGGTGAAGAGTAAAAATGCCAAGTTCTGAAAAATTTCGTGATTATGTTTTGTCGCAGTTCAAGGGTGAACTGTTTGATGGTGGATTCCGCGTGACGACCCGTAAGATGATGGGCGAGTATATCCTTTATGCCGACGGAAAAGTTTTCGGCGGGATTTACGATGACCGCTTGCTGATAAAACCTGTGCCTGCGGCACTTGCGATGCTCCCGAATGCGAAAAAGCAATTGCCCTACGATGGCGCAAAACCGATGTTGCGTGTCACTGCTGAACAGATTGCAGACAGCGGCTTGCTTGTGCGTTTGCTCGACGCCATGCTTCCAGAGTTGCCTGCTGTGAAAAAGAAAAAGTAAATGACAAATCGCCTGATGGGCGGTTGAAATTTGCCGATGAATTACGTTGAAACTTTTTGAATTAAAGCTATTTTATATGTGATGAAGCGGTTGGCTTGTTTACTTGTTTTGGTTGTTGCGACATTGCTTACGGGATGTAATACAATGCTTGTTCATCCACCTTCTGCTTCGGCGTTTATGGAAAATGATAGAGATGGCTTTGTGCGCGATGCTTCAATTTCTGCTACAGTAGGGGGTGTGGCTTATGATTTTATTCCTAAAAAGTATGTGAAAAGAGAAGTAAATGAAGAATACAGCTATAGAGAAGAGGAATCTCCTGTAGAAATTGCTGTTTCGTTTCAGCGACGCTATGGATATTTTAAATACGGTTTTGGATTTGATTTATTATCACCTTATATACAGGTGGGGTTTGTTTCGGATTATTTTGGCGTGATGGGTTGGAGCAATCTTTGCTTGTGGCAATTTGAAAAAGTAGAACACAAGTATTTTCAGTGGGCGGGCGGTGTGTCTGTTATTGAACAGTTGCCGATAGGGAATGGCGTTCGCATTGGTTTGACGCAACATTTATCAAGAAATGGTCGTGAAAATATAGCTCATGGTATATATGACTTGGGCTTCAGCATTCCTACACCCACGCCTATATTCTACGATGAAATTGGTGGAGGTGCATATGTTTCATTTGGTGTTGGAACAGGAACAAATGTTGGTATTGAATTTCGGCTCGGAAGAGATCTAACGTATTATCGTTTTGATGAAAAAGAAATTGATGGTAACATTATAAGCGATTTCAACCGGTATACGTTTATGATTGATTTTCAAGGGTGGTAGTTTTTTGTTGGGTTATGTAAAATTTTTATGAACCCCTTGCCAACTTTTTAATATATAGATACATTAATGACTGCGCATCTCGCTATACAAAGGCGAGGTGCGTTTTTGCTTTAGTCATAATTTGATTTTGCAGGAACGCCTCTAATCATAAACTTGCCGCAAAAACGGCGTCGTATAATACGATTACATGGAGGCTATAATGAAGTCCGAAGAGATCAAGACTCTGTTCGAAAAGTTCCAAGCTATTGCTTGCGAATACCAAGGGGTGGAATGTTGGAGTGCTCGTGACTTGAGTACGTTACTTGGATATACTAAATGGGAGCGTTTTAGTAATGCTATTGAAAAGGCGAAGGAAGCCTGTAAAAATGCAGGCGAAATTGTAGATGATCATTTTCCCGGCGCCGGGAAAATGATCCATCTTGCAAAGGGGGCGGTACGTGAAGTTGATGACTATATGCTTACTCGCTACGCTTGTTATCTGATTGCTCAGAATGGTGATTCTCGCAAGCCGGAAATATCTTTTGCGCAGAATTATTTTGCCGTTATCCGTTCCAAGGGCGATCAGGCGTTGTTCAACATTGATACGAATCTCTTAAAGCGTAAGTATAATGTCCCTGCGAGTCGCCCGCTGGCAGATTTTTTGCCTACGGTAAGTATCAAGGCTAAGGATCTTGCTGCGGAAATGACTTCTGTCAAAACTCAAACAAAAAATCTTTTTGGACAAAAGAAAATTGAGAAGGAACATGTGGATAACAATCGCGCTGTCCGCAAAATGCTTCTTGATCGTGGTATTGTTCCCGAAAATTTGCCTGCAAGTGAAGATGTTAAGAAGGTGGCGCGTCGTTTGAAAGCGACTGACGCGTCTCTTTTGAAATTTCAAAAAAGAAAAAGTAATATCATTTTCCCGGTGTTGGAAAAATGATGTTTTTCAGATTGGGCAAGCACAGCTTGCCCAATTTGGTAAACGCCGTTTGCCAAATTCGTTTCTCCAGAGGGCGTTTTGTCATGCCCTTCTCAAATGTCGTTCCGGCTGGAACCTGTGCTGAGCGTAGTCGAAGTATGCGGAATCGCCTTTCTTATTTGAAATGCCTGATGGGCGGTTGAAATTTGCCGATGAATTACGTTGAAACTTTTTGAATTAAAGCTATTTTATACGTGATGAATCGGTTGACTTACTTAATTGTTTTGGTTGTTGCGGTGATGCTTGCGGGGTGCAGTTCTATAATGCGTCCGCCTTCGGCTACAGCGTTTATGAGCAGTTATGAAAAAGATACTGCTGTTGTAAATTTGAACCTTGCCTTGTATAGTGGTGATTTAGATAATCATGAAAAATATTATGATCATGATATAGAAAAGGATTTTAGTCATTCTGAATGGGTGCTTGATTTTTCTGAAATTGTTTTTTGGAATAAAGGATTCTTTTCGATTGGGTTGGGGGCTCAGTCGGTAACACCATTTGTACAATTGGGATTTGTATCTCCGTTTTTTGGCCTTTCCGCGTGGAGTTCTATTTATTCTCCTTTTAATAGTGGAAACTATTTGAGTGATAATTTCTGGAAAGATGTTTCCTTTGGTACGATGCTGATTCAACAAATTCCTATTGGAAACAAGGTAAAGATTGGCTTAACGGAACATTTTTCTAGAAATGGAGTTGAACGATACCTGTCTGAGGTAAAAGAAGGGTTCATGGCATTTTCTTTTCCAGAGCCGCATCCGCTGTTTTATTATGAAGTGGGCGGGGGAGCCTTTGCTTCGTATCGTTTAGAGGGTGTAACGATTGCTTTGGAATTTCGTTATGGTAGAGATTTAGATAATAAAAAGAATAGATTTGCTATAGCTTTGAGTGCTGTTGGTATGAAAGGTAAAAAAAGTGAAAATGAAAAAAAGCAAGAAGAAAACCGTCTGATGCAATTGGAAAAAGAAAAGGAAGAGGCTGAGAAAAGACGGAAAATGCGAGAATTGCAGTCTCTAGAAGAATACGAGGCAAGAGAAAAAACTTGGTTCTGATAATCAACGCTTTTATCTTGATTTTAGCGTGTTGTTTGATGCACAATTGTCGCGGCATTCGCCTTGTGGGGTTTTTAAGGGGGTGTCCCCTTAGGTGTGAGGGGGGGGATGGAAGACTTGCCCTAGAAGGAGGTGCCCGCTCGGTGGCGGGCATGACAATAGGGCAAGGCTGCAATCAGGGGGAGGCTTTCCCCTTCTGCTCCCTACAGTTTACTAGAATCGTTTGTTTTTTCCTAAAGATTTTAGTATCTTAATGAACGAAAAAATTCTCTCGTCTTTAGTCTCTCGTCTCTCGTCTTATTCGCGAAAGAAGATGGTTAAAAACGAAAGTGATAAAAATTTGAAGAAATACATAGAGAGGACTATAAATGGATATTCAGGAACTTTCGGAAAAGATTAGACAGCAGAGTTCTTTTTGCATGAACTTGTTGCATGAAGTTGAAGATACGGTGATTGGTCAGAAGGCGATGGTCGAAAGCATTCTGACGGGTATTTTGGCGGATGGCCATGTGCTTTTGGAAGGTCTTCCGGGCCTTGCCAAGACGACTGCGGTGAAGGCTTTTGCAGATGCTGTGTCGCTCGACTTCAAGCGTATCCAGTTTACTCCTGATTTGCTGCCGGCAGACTTGCTCGGTACGACGATTTATAACGCCCGCGAGGCAAAGTTCGAAACGCGCAAGGGTCCGCTTTTTACGAACCTTGTGCTTGCTGACGAAATCAACCGTGCTCCGTCGAAGGTGCAGAGTGCATTGCTCGAAGCCATGCAGGAACGCCACATCACGATTGGCGATGAAACGTTCAAGCTCGACGAACCGTTCTTGGTGCTTGCCACGCAGAACCCGATTGAACAGGAAGGCACGTATCCGCTGCCGGAAGCTCAGGTGGACCGTTTCCTCTTGAAGGTAAAGGTCAGCTACCCGAACAAGGCCGACGAAATGAAGATTCTCGATGCTGTTTCGGGCGCAGGACTTCGCCAGCCGAAGGCTGTCGCGACGAAGGAAGATATCTTGAAGGCTCGCGAGCTCGTGAAGCAGGTTTATGTGGACGAACGCGTGCGCGAGTACATCGTGAACTTGGTCTTGGCCACTCGTGATCCGGGTAGCATCAAGCGTAGCGACTTGGTGGGCTTTGTGGAAGTGGGCGCTTCTCCGCGTGCTTCTATTGGTCTTGCCCAGGCTTCGAAGGCTCATGCGTTTATCCAGGGCCGCGCTTATGTGACGCCGGAAGATGTGAAGGCTGTCGCGATGGAAGTGCTCCGCCACCGTGTGATTCTGAGCTACGAAGCCGAAGCTGAAGAAGTCACTGCCGAAACCGTCGTGCAGAAGATTTTGGACTCGGTTGAGGTTCCGTAATCTTAAGTACTCGCGAGAGTCGCGAGATCTTGTCATTCCCGCTATATGAAACTTTGAACTTTAGTTCTATTGTTGAGTTATGCTCTTTGAGTAGAAAGCGGGAATCCCCTTTTTGACATAAAAAAACAACGCCCTGCTTGGCGTTGTTTTTTGCTATTGGGCTATTCTTCGATGTTTTTGTAGGAGTGCTTGCCGAGGGGGTTGATTGGTGTTGTCGGTTCTTTGGGTTTGGCTTTGTTGCTTATGCTGTATTTGATTCCTTCGGCTTTGCGGATTTCTTCTTCGTAGGCTCTTTTGCCGCGCTCAAGCCCGTCTGTGGGGAGGTGAAACGCTTTGAAAATGGCGATGAGAGCGACTGTGCCTGCGTGCCAAATGTGCAAAGTGCCGATTGATTGGTGACCTCTACATATTGGGATTAGAAAAAGATTGCAAACTAGAATTCCCAAAACCGAGAGTACGCAGACGCCGATGGAAAATGCGAGGATGATCTGCACCCACCAGGGCGAGGTGGCAAAAACTTGATAAAGTGTGCTGAAAAAATTTTCCATTGATTTTTGTAAAGCTGTAGTTTGAAAGTTGAACGCAAGGAATGTTCATACGGTAAATATAAATTGATTTGAATTGTGCTTCGATTATCCTTGCGTTTGTTATCTTAGGTAATGGCGTGATGGCGCTTTCTTTATTACTCTTCAATATCTTTGTAAGAATGCCCGCTGAGAGTGGGATTGTCGTGAATTTTCTCTTTTAGCATGGCTTTTTGAAGAATGTTTTTATTAATGTTCTCCAATTTTCTGATTTTATCTTCATATATCATCTTGCTGCGTTCTAGACTGTCTGATGGAATATGGAATGTCTTGAAAATGGAGATGAGAGTTGTTACGCCTGCATGCCATACGTATAATGTTGGCAATTTGGGCACACGTACCCCGTACAACGGAATGAAAAATAGATCGCATAAAAAAATGGACAAAATTGAAAGAGCGCAAAGTCCTATGGAAAATGCGAGTAAAATTTGGACCCACCAAGGAGAGGTTGCCAAAATGTCGTACAATGTATTGAAAAAGTTTTCCATTTTGTAACCTCCTTTACATTAAATATAAAATAAAGTATTACTTGTAAAATAGTTATTTAATAATTACTTTATAAATGGGCTTATGGATATTCTTTGAAATAAAAAAGCCCCCGCAAATGATGTGAACCCCGAAAGTTGGACACAACTTTCGGGGTTTTCATGTATAAGAAACACACAGAAGAAGAGTGGGCAAGAGCCTTGGAAATGTTCCAAGAGGGATTTGGCCCTACCATTATATCAAGAACAACAAGCATAGACGAACGAGAACTTCGACGTCGATATAGGCAATACGA
>NZ_CACZDK010000049.1 GCF_902779965.1 Fibrobacter succinogenes
CATCACTTCCATCAGCATGCTCGAACAGCTGGGCGCTTACACCGAAGATCTCGATTACGTGTTCTACGATGTGCTCGGTGACGTTGTGTGCGGTGGCTTTGCCATGCCGATTCGTGAAGGTAAGGCTAAAGAAATTTACATCGTCGCTTCCGGCGAAATGATGGCCCTCTACGCTGCGAACAACATTTGTAAGGGTATCGCAAAGTATGCCGAACGCGGCGAAGTTCGCCTCGGCGGTATCATCTGCAACAGCCGTAACGTCGATAACGAACTTGATTTGCTCCGCGCATTCACCAAGGAACTCAACACGCAGCTCATCCAGTACGTGCCGCGCAACAACATCGTGCAGCAGGCCGAAATCCGCAAGAAGACAGTGATCGACTTTGAGCCGAATTGCAGCCAAGCTAACGTCTATCGCGAACTCGCTAAGAACATTGACGAAAACGAACTCTTTACCATACCGACGCCGATGACGCAGGACCGCTTGGAACAAATTCTCATCGACTACGGCATGATGGAAAAGGACTACTCCATTTAGCGAGAACCGGCAGGAGGTAAAAATCTATGGCATCAACTAACATTAATTTAAATATGACCTCGGTCGAAAACCGCGAATATCGACTGGGTACCATTATCGGTTGGGACGGCAAAGCCAGCGACTTGATCAAGGAATCTGCCTACGACGAACGCAGCGCGAAAAAGCACGGTGGCTGCGCAAGCAAGGGGGCCGGCTGTAAGCTTTGCGAATTGCAATCTCCGCTCAACCAAGAAACCATGTGCTCTAACGCTATTGTCCAGTGCCAGGTGGGCAACCTCACGGACTGCGCTTTGATTGACCATTCTCCGATCGGCTGCAGCGGCGAAAACTCCAAATTCAACCTTTCTATGCATGTGGGCCTTAAGCGTCGTGGCAAACCCCTGCAGAATACTTTGAACATCAGCACCAACCTTAAAGAACAGGACATGGTGTTTGGTGCTTCTGAAAAGCTTCGTCAAACGATTCGTGATGCAAAAGAACGTTTCAATCCCAAGGCTATTTTCATTGGCATGGCTTGCGCTACCGCTATTATCGGTGAAGACATTGACTCCGTCGCCGAAGAAATGGAACCTGAAGTTGGCGTGCCTATAATTCCGCTGCACTGCGAAGGCTTCCGTTCCAAGCATTGGTCCACGGGCTTCGACATTGCATTCCATGGCGTTCTCCGTCAAATCGTGAATCGCCATCCGACCAAAAAGCAAAATGACTTGCTCAACATCGTTGCTCTTTGGGGAACGGACTATTTCTCTGAAATGCTTGCTCCGCTTGGCCTCCGCGTGAATTACCTCTTGGATACTGCATCTTTTGATGAAATCCGCCAGGCTTCTGAAGCTGTTGCAACCGCTACTTTCTGCGATACTTTGGGCGGCTACATGGCCACCGCACTTGAAGAATCCTTCGGTGTTCCGCAAATTGATGCTCCGCAGCCGTACGGTATCAAGGGCACTGACGAATGGCTCCGCGCTATTGCAAAAGTTGTCGGTAAAGAAAAAGAAGCTGAAGAATATATCGAAAGTGAACACAAGCGTATTGCTCCGAAGCTCGCTGAACTTCGCGAATTTTTCAAGGGCAAAAACGGCATTGTGATGACGGGTTCTGCTTATGCTCACGGCCTTATCAGTGTTCTTTCGGAACTTGGAATAGGCCACGATGCAGCCCTCGTGTTCCACCATGACCCCATTTACGATGGCGCAGGAAAGCATCAAGACACCTTGAAGGAACTTGTAGAAACTTACGGCGACATTCCGCACTATACTGTAAGTAAGACTCGCGCCTTCCAACTTCCGCAACTTTTGAAGCGTGCCAAGACGGACTTCTTGCTCATTCGCCATCCGGGCCTTGCATCTGTCGCGGGCCACCTCGGGTTCCCGACCCTCACCATGGGCGACGAACATATTCCGGTGGGCTACGAAGGTATCCTCCGCATTGGCGAAATGCTCAAGGGCGTTCTTTCACGTACAAAGTTTAACCAAGTTCTCAAGCGTAATGTGAAGCTCCCGTATTCTGATTGGTGGCTTGCTCAGGACGATCCGTTCTACCTGACACATCATCCAGAAACACTTAACGACCTTCCTGAACCGAGAAATCTCAAGTTCAGCAAAGGCAAAGAATCTAATTCAGAAAACGCATAATAAGGGAGATTTCGAAAATGTCAGAAGCACTTAAAACAAAGAAAAAAAGCAATTCTATTTCGGACCCCCGCTATTCTTGTGCAGTCGGTGCGTCCAATACGGTTGTCGGCATCAAGGGTGCAGTTCCTATAGCCAACTGCTCTCCGGGTTGCCAGCTTAAGCAAACCGCATTCCTCACTTTTGAAAACGGCTTCCAGGGCAGCATTTTTGCTGGTGCCGGTAACATGCCGAGCGCAAACTCTACCGAAAACGACATCGTGTTCGGCGGCATCAAGACTTTGGATCAGTTGATTAAGTCAACGCTCAAAGTTTTCGATGGCGACCTCTATGTTGTTCTCACGGGTTGCGTGGGCGGCCTTATTGGTGATGACGTCCCGAGCTTGGTGAATGAATATCGCGATTTGGGCTACCCGATTGTGGCTGTGGATACCGCAGGCTTCAAGGGCAATAACCTTTTCGGTCACGAAGAAGTGGTGAACGCTATTGTCGATCAGTTTGTGGGCGATTACAAGGGCGAACGCAAGAAGGGCCTTGTCAACCTTTGGTTCGAAGTTCCGTATTACAACCAGAACTGGCGCGGAGATTATCAGGAACTTGCCCGTATTCTCCGTGGCGCTGGCTTTGAAGTGAATGTGCTCTTTGGACCTGAAAATAACGGTGTCAAGGACTGGTTGCGCATTCCAGAAGCCCAGTTCAACTTGGTGGTTTCTCCGTGGGTTGGAGTGAGAAACGCTGAACACCTTGAGAAAAAATACGGTCAGCCGTTCCTTCACATTCCTGAAATTCCCATCGGTGCCGAAGCGACTGCTGAATTTATCCGCAAAGTTGTTGATTTTGCCGGAATCGATAAGGAACAGAGCGAAAAGTTCATTGAACAAGAAAATGGTATTTATTACTACTATTTGGAACACTTCTCTGAATTCTTTGCTGAATACTGGTACGGTATGCCGAGTGAATTTGCGATTACCGCTGATTCCGCTTACACACTTGCCTACACCAAGTTCCTTGCCGACCAAATCGGCCTTATTCCGCGCAAGGCGATTATCACGGACGATCCTCCGCAGAAATTCCGCAAGACCATCGAAGATGCTTTCCATAATATCAGCGAAGGCGTCGATGTTGAAGTGGAATTCGAAGAAGATGGCTACTTGATTGAAAAGGCAATCAAGGAAGTGGATTTCTCTTCTGGTAAGCCGTTGATTCTTGCTTCTTCTTGGGAAATCAATCTTGCCAACGATAAGGGCGCTTTGTTCTTCGAAATTACGCCTCCGTCCAGCGAAACTTTGATTATCAATCGTAGTTTCGTCGGTTACAAGGGTGCACTTAATTTGCTTGAAAAAATTTATAGCGCATCCGTTGGCGGAAAATAAATTTAATGCTTCGTCACTAACATCAACAAAGGTGCCGACTGATTCATCAGCCGGCATTTTTTATTTGAAGTAAATGAATTTGCGAATTGGACATGCGCATGCCCTACTTTACAAGATTCAAAAAGTATTGGTGAATGCTTGTATCGCTATTGAGTTCCGGATGGAACGACAGCGCAATTTGATTCTTGTATTTTACGGCGACGATTTGCTTTGTTGTGCTCGTGGCGTTTGCGTCGGTGTTGCTGCTCGCTGTTCGCGAAAGAACTTCGACATCGCTCCCGACGGATTCAAAGAACGGTGCGCGGATAAATGTTTGCGGAACTTTTCCGATGTGCGCGACTTCGTTTTCGGTGAAGAAGCTGCCGAGCTGCCGTCCGTAAGCATTGCGACGAATGACTGCCGGAAGAGTTGCAAAATACGCCTTGCTTTCGCCTGCGATGTGCTCGGCAAGGAGGATGGCGCCCGCGCATGTTGCAAGTACGGGAAGTCCGTTTGCAATTTTTTGACGCAAGGGCTCGAATAGTCCCAAGTCTCGAAGGAGCTTACCTTGTACGGTACTTTCACCTCCGGGGAGAATAAGACCGTCTAAATGACGGTCAAGATCGCGTAATTGCCTGATTTCAAAAACTTCGGCGCCAAGCGATTCAAGAATGCGTTCGTGTTCGATGAACGCTCCTTGTACCGCGAGCACGCCTATCTGCGGTTTTGCATTGGGCATTATTTCCCCCTTTCGGCCATGAGCAATGCGATTTCTTGTTCGTTGATGCCGACCATGGCTTCGCCCAAGTCTTCGGAAAGCTTGGCGATGAGTTTTGCGTCGGTGTAGTTGGTGACGGCCTGCACGATGGCGGCGGCGCGTTTTGCAGGGTTGCCTGACTTGAAAATGCCGGAACCTACGAATACGCCTTCTGCGCCGAGCTGCATCATGAGGGCGGCATCGGCGGGGGTGGCGACACCCCCGGCCGCGAAGTTCACGACCGGAAGTTTCTTGTGGTCGTGAACATAGCGCACCAAGTCGTACGACACTTGAAGTTCTTTGGCTCTGTTAAAAAGTTCATCTTCGCGCAAACTGGAAATGCGAGCGATTTCTTGGTTCATCAGACGCATGTGTCGGACGGCTTGGACGATGTCGCCCGTACCCGGCTCTCCCTTGGTGCGAATCATGGACGCACCTTCTTCGATTCGGCGTAATGCTTCGCCCAAATCCTTTGCGCCGCACACGAAAGGAACATTGAATTCGCGCTTATTGATATGGAATACATCATCGGCTGGAGAAAGAACTTCGCTTTCGTCGATGTAGTCGATTTCGATGGCCTGCAAAATTTGAGCTTCTGCAAAGTGCCCGATGCGGCATTTGGCCATCACAGGGATAGAAACGGCGTCCTGAATCCCCTTGATCATCTTGGGGTCGCTCATTCTAGATACTCCGCCAGCGGCGCGAATGTCGGCGGGAATGCGCTCAAGTGCCATTACGGCAGCGGCACCTGCTGCTTCTGCGATTTTGGCCTGTTCCGGCGTGGTTACATCCATGATGACGCCGCCCTTGAGCATTTGGGCAAGATTCTTATTGAGTTCGTAACGGTTCTGTTCTGGCATGAGTATCTCCTTGATTGTGGAATGATTTGTTTTTTTTCAAGGGGGAATTTAAAACAATCATTGGCCTTGTTCAATATTCAGTTTCTTGTTATTTTTATAAGGTCAGATAAATACCAGATTTGCATATTTAATAAGGTCAGATTCATGTTTACTTACGATATGTCTAAGGCGGGCTCCAATAGCCTTTATCATTATCTTTATCAGTGCATCAAAAAGGATATCGTAAGTGGAAAAATTTTAGCCGATGAACAGATCCCTTCTAAAAGAAGCCTTGCGCAAAATCTTGGCATTAGCGTGGTGACCGTTGAAAATGCCTACGCACAACTTTTGGCCGAAGGCTTTATCTATTCTCTTCCGAAAAAGGGATTCTTTGTTGTTGATATCAATGCGAAGGCAACATCGCAAGTCCAGACTCGTCAAAAATCGAATTGCTCTCGCAGGCTTCGGGCTGATTTTCACGAAGAATCTGAGCATATCAATCCAAAGTACATTGCCGATTTTGCAAGCAATGGTGCGGATATCGAGGCTTTCCCTTTTTCGACCTGGGCTAAGATTACCCGAGAAGTTCTTTGCGAAAGGCAAAATGACTTGCTGCAAGTTTCTCCTGGCGTTGGTACATTGGAGCTTCGCCGGGCTATTGTGCGCATGCTCCGCGAGTTCAGAAATATTCAGGTGACGCCTGAGCAAATTGTCGTCGGAGCGGGAACGGATTACCTGTATGGATTACTTGTTCAGCTGTTGGGATTTGACAAGTGCTATGCGGTCGAAGATCCTGGCTGGGGCAAGATTTCGAAAATCTACGGTCAGTATGGTGTCAAGGTGAATCATGTCCCTATTGAAGGCGATAGCTTTGTTGATGCTTTAAAGAAATCGGATGCCGATATCGTGCATATTTCTCCAGCGCATCATTTCCCGACGGGGAAGGTGATGCCCGTTGGTGAACGCTATCGTTTGCTCAGTTGGGCGGCGGATTCACCCAAACGCTACATTGTTGAAGATGACTACGATAGTGAATTTCGCATGACTGGAAAACCGATTCCTGCATTGCAAAATATTGATGTGACTGAAAAGGTCGTGTACTTGAATACATTTTCCAAGACGATGACATCTGCCATTAGGCTCAGTTATATGGTTCTCCCTCCACATCTTGCTGAAAAATTTCACAATGAACTTTCGTTTTATTCTTGTACCGTATCGACTCTTGACCAATATGTGATGGCGAAGTTTATTGACCTCGGGTATTACGAAATGCATATCAACCGTATGCGCAATTTGTACAGAAGTAAACGAGACGCGTTGCTTACGGCGATTGATAAAAGTAAGCTTTCAAAAGTAGCGCATGTTTATGAAGAAGATGCAGGCTTGCATTTTATTCTTGAGGTGAATGCAAATTATTCTGATGCAGAATTCTGCAAACGCTTGCGTCAAAAGGGCATCAATGTTAAAGCTCTTTCGGAATATTATTTTGAGGCCACACCATCGGAACACAAGTTTGTTATCAACTATTCTTCTGTTGAAAGAAATAAGATGAAAAAAGCTGTGCAGATTATTGCCGATCTTTTCTCACTCTAATTAAGCACTAACGCTATTTATAGTCTATCGCTATTCGTGTATGATATGTATAAAATAATTTTATACATAGAGCCAAACCTTATATCAAGCGATAAAAATAAAGTATTTTACAAATCATTTTTTCTTTTCTAATTTAAGCGTCGCATTCGAGAACATTGTGTTCCGAAGCTTCCACAAATCAACACGAGGATACCTATATGTGTTGTAGCTGTAAAATTCATCAGTAAATAAGCCGAAACCTTTTTGAAGGTTGATTGGCGACTCTTATTGCACGCAGAATATTGCTCTGCGTGGTTACTCAACTCATACAAAAATTAGGAGATTTTTCCATGAATTTCAATATTAAAAAAACTATAACTCAAGTTATCCTTTTGTCTTCAATTACTGCAATTGCTGCTGAACCTATTGCTGTTACCACGAAATCTGGCGTAAGTGCTACACTCTATGGTTTTGCATCTTTGAACGCCGCCTACGAAGATTCCAAGAGCAATAATGGCAACTTTGCAAACTTTGCTGCAGCATCGGACATTACCAATAAAAATGATGGCGGTTGGCATTTTACGCCGAACCTGACGCGAATAGGCCTCAATCTTTCGAGCGGTAGTGATACATCGTTCTTCAAGGCGAACGGTAAAATCGAAGTTGATTTCTACGGCGGCGGTTCCGGTAATGCGCCTGTCCCACGCCTCCGTCATGGTTACGGCGAAATTTCCTTTGGCAAGTCTGGCTTCTCCATTTTGGGTGGTCAAACATGGGATTTGATTTCTCCGTTGGTGACTCCGACGCTCAATGCAGGCGTTCTCAACAATTCGGGTGATGCGGGCCTTCGCAGAGCTCAACTCAGACTCACTGAAAAAGTTCCTGTTGGTAATGGCTCTTTAGATTTTGCTGTTGCTCTTGTTCGTACTATCGGCGAAACGCAGCCTTACAACACTTCTTCTGCTTCGGAAACGGGTGTTGACGCCGACATTCCCACGATTCAGGGACGCATTGGCGTTGCGCTTCCTCTTTGGGTGGATGGCAAAAAGTTCGGTTTAGGTGTTTCGGGTCATTACGGCCAAGAAGAGGTTGACTTGGACGACTCCGGCGATACGAAGGATATTCCCACATGGTCTTTCAATGTGGATTTGACACTCCCCATCACAAGCAACTTTACCTTCCTTGGTGAGTATTTTGTGGGTGCTAATCTCGATACATACGCAGCTGGTATTGGACGCGGACTGGTTTCGAATACCGAAGACCCCGAAAGCGTAAAAAGTATTGGTGCTTATGGTGGATGGATTGCCTTGCAAGCCAAATTTATCCAAAAGTTGGCCTTTAATGTGGGTGCAGGGCTTGACAAACTCAAACGCAAAGATGTCAAAAAAGTTGGTGGCCGCGAACAGAACTTCTCGTTCTTTGCCAACACAACCTACAATTTGACGGATGCGTTCTCGTTAGGCTTTGAATACTTGCATGTTCAAACGGATTACTTGACCGCCAATACGGTAAAAGAAGCGGATCTGAATCGTTATCAACTTTCTGCAACTTACGCCTTCTAACAATGGAGAATTCTACAATGACTCAGAATAAATTACACACTCGAATTGCATCGGCATTCCTGTTCGTTCTCGCCTGCGTGACTTCCACAATCGCCGCTGACAAGCTTTCCATTGGCTACCTTTCTTCTACGGGCCAGGGAAAATTCTTCATCGCAAAAGATGCTGGCATTTTCAAGAAGAACGGCCTCGATGTGGAATTGGTAGAATTTTCGAATTCTGGCGATGGTATCGCTGCTGTTCGTGCAGGCAAGCTCGATGCAGGTGCTTTCGGATCACTCGCTCCGCTCATCCATGTTTCGCAGGGTGCTGATATTCGCGTCATTGGCGGCCTCATGGGTGGCGATCAGGCGGTGATTACCCGCAAGGAAAATGCAGGTTCCGTCAAAAAATTGAGTGACCTCAAAGGCAAGAAAATCGCTACAATCCGCTTGGGAACTGCCGATGCCATTGTGCGCGGAGGCCTCAAGAAGGAAGGTATCGATTGGCGTAAGGACGTTTCCATTGTAGAACTCAAGAATCCGCCTGCTGTTATCGAAGCCGTAAAGAACGGAAGCGTTTATGCAGGCGTGACCTGGGGACCGCACGACCTCCGTGCCGAAGAAGCCGGCCTCTCCGTAGTGCTCCGCAGCAAGGACATCAATCCCGGTCATATTTGCTGCCGCCTCATTGCATCGCTACGCAAACTCAAAGACCGTGATGATATTTACAAGCGCTTGGTCAAGTCGCTGATTGAAGCCGAAGAACTTGTTGCAAACGATCACAAAAAGAGCGTAGAAATTATTGCCAAGTGGATTAAGCTTGATACGGCTCTCGTCAATAAAGCGTTCTACAGCGGTTACGTGACTCAGGATACCGACCCGAACGTAAAAGGCGTTGAATTCTTCTGGGATTTCTTGAAGGATGCGGAGTTCATCAAGTCCGACAAAAAGGTCTCTCAATATGTCCTCACGAACTACTATCGTGACGCCCTCGCAGAACTTCGCAAACAGCAGCCCAAATCTGAATTCTACGCGCAGGCCGAAAAGATTTTCCTATCTAGAAATTAAGGATCAAAAATGACTCAAATACAAAGTGGTTTCGAAGCGACTAATCTCGTTTTTTCCTATGATGGCAAACCCATCCTGAAAGACATCAACTTAAAAATCAAACCAGGCGAGTTTGTATGTCTATTAGGCGAAAGCGGAAGTGGCAAGACCACTTTGCTGAATCTTCTCGCAGGGCTGACCAAGCCAAATGAGGGCCATGTCTATTGGAACGGGAAGGAAATTGAAAAGCCTTCCGCAGAAAGGAGCGTAGTTTTTCAGGACTACACTCTTTTTCCTTGGCTCACGCTTCTCCAGAATGTTTCGCTTGCAATAAAAAAGACGAAAAAGGTCAAGGGGAGTTTTGCAAAACATTTGGCAGAAGAATACCTGAATTTGGTTGGGCTTTCGGGGAGCCTTCATAAATATCCCTTTGAACTTTCGGGCGGTATGCGTCAGCGCGGAGCTATTGCAAGAGCGTTGAGCGTTGGCGCAGATGCCCTTCTTTTGGATGAACCTTTTGGAGCGCTTGATCCTGTAAATCGAGCAAGCCTTCAAGATTTAATTCTTGAACTTTGCCGTGGTGTGAAAGACCGACCGATAACAACTTTGTTTGTGACGCACGACCTTCGCGAGGCCGTTTATCTCGGAAGTCGAATTATTGTTTTGGGGTCGACGCCAGGCCGTATCATCGCGGATATTCCTTTGGATTTTCCAGTGAAAAAGAGCCGTAGCGAATGGTTCCGCAACGAAAAAGTCCAAAAGACAATCGTTGAAATTGAAGAAGCTTACCACAAGGACATCCTTGAAAAACTCGGGCATACCGTACAGGAGGGCGCAAGTATATGAGAATTTTTGTGAAATATCTATCTAAATTTTCAGGATTTTTATTCCTTCTGTTCTTGCTCGGGATTTGGACATTCATCAGTAGCGGCCCGGAATGGAGTAGCCAATACTTGTTCCCATCGCCAAAAGCGGTTTTGACGGCGCTTTTCAATTCTCGCGAGGAGCTTTTGCGCAGTGCGTGGTCGTCGCTTTTAAAACTTGTCCCTGCTTATTTCGCGGCGGCCGTCGTCGGAATCTCTCTCGGAATTGTTTCGGGGTCTGTCCCTTGGATGGGCACTATGCTAAAGCCCATTTCACGATTCGCGGCCCCCATTCCGCCTAACGTTTACATCCCTTACGCCATCGCCATTTTGCCGACATTTTACTTGTCCTCTACTTTCATTATTTTCATTGCGGCCTTTTGGCCTATCTACTTGAACACGGCAGCCGGAGCTGCTGACATTCCTGAAAAGTACAAACGAAATGCCGCCATCATTGGAATTGGCAAATTTGAATATTTGTGGAGAATAGCCTTTGTCGCAAGCCTTCCGTCCATATTTTCTGGGCTTTCTGTAGGCATGGGGCTTTCGTTCATTATGCTTACTGTTGCAGAACTTTTTGGCGAAAATACAGGCCTTGGACACTTTGTGCAATTTTATGCAGACTATTCCGATTACCCCAACATGGTTGCCGGAATCCTTTGGACGGGCATTGTTGTCCTTGCGATTATGGAGTTATTTGAATTTGTGAAGCGCAAGGTTTTGTTCTGGACGAAGGCGAATTAAGTCGGCAAGTGTTATATTAACGTGCTTTTGGAAAACCCGGTTGCAGAATTTTGCAGCCGGGTATTTTGTATGGATTTTACAATCCGCAATACATCAGGTGAACGCCCTCGAATGCGGACAATCTAGTTGATGCACTGAAAAAGGCTTCGTCGATATCTTTAGGAGAAAGGTCGTGACAATATTGGATGCCCGATTTTTTCGCCAAATCGACAACTTGAGCGGGGTCGTAACCATCGACCATACACTCGCCGCACGATGCTGTTATTTGTTTTAAGCGGCTGATTTTGGTTGTGCTGTCCGCACTGTCCCGCTCTTTTTCGTAGTAATCGAATACTATTGCACTATTGGGGGCTGCAATCTTAGAAATTTCCGCAATCGTCTTGAAAAAGATCTCAATAGGAATGTAGTAGGACACACCGAGAATCGAAAAGACGGAGCGTTTTTTCGGATTAAAACCGGCGTTTGTCAATCTGCTGATGATGCTATCCTTGTTGAAATCGATTTCTACAAAGTGAACTTTGGGACGCCTCTTTGTGAAAAGTTGTCGCGTCCGCTCGATTTTGAAAACTTGTGTTTCGTACAGATCCAGTTCAAAGACGTCGACGTTTTGACTTTTGTTCCTAAGCGCAAAGGAATCTAGGCCCGCACCCAAGAGAACGTATTGCACGTCTCCTGTTTTCTGCTTGGCATCGACAATGTCTTCTGCAAATCGATTTCGTGGAAGAATGATGGGGAGAAGGTATTGATCGATAAAATCCTTAGCCGGGTAATCTTTGGGCTTCGACTTTTTTGCAGGAAGGAACTGCCTTGCAAGATTGCGTGCGTGGCGATATTCCTTTAAACCCACAAAATCCTGTGCAAATTCGTCTTCAAAAATTTTTTCACTTTTAGTGTGAGTGTGGACAGCTCGGGCAAGAGCGCATAAAAGCGCAGTTTTGCTAATCATAAACTTGTGCACTCTAATTAAAGATGAATTTTTATGTTATTTGTATAAACCTTTGCTGAAGTAACGATCGCCACGGTCTGGGGCTACAAAGACAATGTTTCCGCGAGCGCCCGATGCAATCAGTTTCTTGGCTGCTGCGAAAGCGCCGCCCGAAGAAGATCCCGCAAAAATTCCCTCTTTTTGCGCGAGTTCACGGGAACCACCGAAAGCGTCGTCATCGTTAATTTTGATGACGCGGTCCACAAGCGACATGTCCATAGTGTCTGCAATAAAATCGTTTCCGATTCCTTCGATGTTGTAGTCTCCATGTTCGCCACCGCCCATTGTAGAGCCTACAGGGTCAGCGAGCACGCCTTGGATTTTGGGGTTGCGTTCCTTGAGTGCCTTGAGAATGCCGCTAAATGTACCGCCGCTTCCTGCGCCTGCAACAACATAATCGACGTTGCCTTCGAGATCATCGTAAATTTCAGGTCCTGTCGTTTCATAATGGGCCCGCGGATTTGCCATGTTGTGGAATTGCCGGAGTGAAATGGAATCCGGAATTTGCTTCAGCAGTTCTTCTGCTTTCTTTTCTGCGCCGAGCATGCCTTCTTCACGCGGGGTGTTGATGAGTTCTGCGCCAAGCGCACGCAAAAGCGTCTGCTTTTCTTGCGAAAATTTTGTCGGTACTACAAAAATGACACGCACTCCGCGGTTCAATGCTGCAAATGCAATTCCAAGCCCGGTATTGCCTGCGGTTGCTTCGATAATCGTTCCGCCAGGTGTGAGCGTCCCTTTGGCGAACGCGTCTTCGACCATATAAAGGCCGGCGCGGTCTTTTACGCTGCCCGAAGGATTCCACAATTCAAGTTTTACGAATAAATTTACGCCTTCGGGAACACCAACATGATTCAATTTTACAAGCGGCGTTTTCCCAATGAGGGATTTCATGGATTCGTAGTAATGCATATAAATTTCTCCATTTAGATTGCTTCTGCCACATGTTGCTCGTTGCAAAATTGCCTATGGTTCCTTGCAATGACATGTATCGCAAAATTGAGGCAAACGTCATTGCGAGCGTAGCGAAGCAATCTATTATTGTTATGCTTGTGCCGCGTTGATGGCTTGGTTTACATCCGATATAATGTCATCAACTTTTTCAATGCCCACGGATAAGCGAATGAGCCCGTCAGTGATGCCGACTTTTTCGCGAATTTCCTTTGGGATAGATGCATGCGTCATTGTGGCTGGATGGCATACGAGGCTTTCGACGCCGCCCAAGCTTTCAGCAAGAGAAACGAGTTTTAGAGCTTTGAAGAATTTTTTGATATCGTAATTTTCACGAAGTTCGAACGAAATCATAGCGCCACCGTTCTTGGCCTGTTTCTTGTTGATTTCGTAGCCTTGTGCTGTCGGGAGTCCCGGATAATAAACGTGCTTTACGGCTTCGTGCTTTTCGAGATACTTTGCGATGGTTTCGGCATTTTCAGTATGGCGATCCAAGCGGACGCCAAGCGTCTTGATGCCGCGAATTAAGAGGAACGAATCAAAAGGTCCGAGTACAGCACCGGTTGCGTTCTGCGTAAAAGCGAGTCTTTCGGCAAGTTCCTTGGAATTGACAACAGCAAGGCCTGCCACCAAGTCGCTGTGACCGCCTAAATACTTTGTCGCAGAATGCACGACGATGTCGGCGCCCAATTCAATCGGACGCTGCAGATACGGCGTCATAAATGTGTTATCGACAATGGTCAAAATGTTGTGCTTCTTGGCAATTGCGGCAACGCCTGCCAAGTCTGTTACCGTCAAGAGCGGATTTGCAGGGCTTTCGACAAAGAACGCTTTCACATCGGGTGTTATTTTGGATTCAAGCGATTTCAAATCGGTCGTGTCTTCGAAGGAATAAGTAATTCCGAGATTCTTGAAAACTTTGTCCAAAACGCGGAAAGTGCCGCCATAGACATTGCTCGAAATGATGATGCGGTCTCCTTGCTTAAAAAGCGAAAGGACGGTTGTTGTTGCAGCCATGCCGCTTGCAAATGCAAAGCCTGCGACTCCTCCTTCGAGTTCTGCAATCAGCGCTTCCAATGCTGCGCGCGTCGGGTTCCCTGTGCGGGAATATTCCCAACCCGTGTTTTCACCAAGGCCTGCCTGCTTGTAGGTGGAAGTCTGGTAGATAGGGACGTTTACAGCTCCTGTAGTTTTGTCGCCATCAATGCCGCCGTGAATGAGTTTTGTTTCGATATTGTTGAAGTTTGACATAAGATAATAATCTCCTATGACGCTATTAAATGCTAGCGCCTTTGTGGTTTAAATTTTTTTTGAATAAAAAAATCCCGCTACGGAACATAAAACCGAGCGGGAATCTGTTTAAAAGAATAGCCTAAAAACTAGATGCCCGTCCGACATCGACAACAACAAGCGAAATTTAAGCTATTGAACGGGAAATTCATTTTTTATATCCTATTTCTTTTGTGGGTTAATTTAGATAAAGCCTTTCGTTTTGGCAAGAGATTTCTTTATACTATTTTTCTGGAACTGGCAATAATGATTTTCTATAGCCGTTTTGTTGTTGCGTTTTTTTGAATTTGAATCTCAGCTGAAATTGGTTGCTTAAACAAAAAATCTCCTGCGGAAAAAATTCCCGCAGGAGAAACCATGTCAAAAAAAATTGTTTATCTTGCGCCTTCCGGCTTCAAGAACTTGTCTGTATCTTGTTCGTACCACCACTTGGTATAGGGTAACTTGATTCGAGCGGCAAGACTCTTTTCAAAGCTACGGTTCTTGATGGTATCGAGGATGCTCTTGGCAAAGTTGAGTGTTCCTTCGTATCCGAAAATCATGTATTCATCGGCGACGAAAAGCGCTGCGTAACCCTGCTTGATGGCCCATACAGTTGAACCTGGATGACGGCTAAAGTAAATATCCGGCTTGTGATAGTTCAACACGCTCATCACTTCGTAGTTTTGTTGGTCAGCCACAGTGAGCTTGAGCCCCTTTGGCGATGTCTTCAGCAAATGTTCGAGTGCTGGCGGAATCTGGCCGTTATCGTACTTGTAGTCATAATGCCAAGCAAGACCGTGAACCACTTCCATGCCGAGTTCCTGCAATACGCGCGAAACTTCGTAGGTGTAGCCCGGGCCCATACCGATCACGGCGCGGAGACCCTTGAGTTCCCTCTTGACTTCTTCGATTTGCGGCAAGTAAATGGCGCGCTGGCGCTCGATATAACGTTCCACTTCGGCTTCCTTGCCAATCGTTTTGCCGATAGCGCGGAACCAAGTTTCAAAACCGGTAATGCCGTTCGGGTTAATTGTACGCACATACGGTACACCATAAGTTTCTTCGAGGGCGTTGCCGAGGTAGGTGCCGAGCGTTCCGCAAATGCAAACCATTGCTTGGGCTTCGCTCAAGTGCGAAAGTTCTTCGACCGTGGAGTTGCAATAAACGAATTGCGGTTCTGCTCCGATTTCCTTGAAAAGTTCCGTAATTTGCGGACGTGCGCTTTCAAAGAAGTTCTTGAAGATAATCTTGTTATTCTTCTTCTCAGGCGGTTTCACGATGCCCTGTAAAACGGCGTGGTCTGCGATATCGAAACCGCTAGCCCAAATGCGGCTCTTGAAACCTTCGCAATGGATTGGAATAATTGGAATATCGTATTCATCTGCGAGTTCGTCGGCGAGACCGTCAACGTCTTCGCCAATCACGCCCGATACGCAAGAAGACGAGAGGAAAATCGCTTCCGGGTGGAACTTTTCGTACGTGTACTGCGTTGCTTTGCGGAGTGCTTCGATAGCGCCAAAGACTGTATCGTTTTCGTTCAAGTCCGTGCAGACGTAAACGGAATTTGTCTTTTCGTTAATGCGTTCGGCGAGTTGGCGGAATTTGACATCTTCACCTTGTGCAAGTGCAACGCAACCGGCTGGAGCGTGATAGACGACAGCCACATTGCGGATACTGATGAGTTGGTCCAAAGCGCAACCCGAAAGGCAAGAACTGGATTGGCTAAAGCAGCGTTCGCGATTCTTGATAGAACCGCATTGAGAACGGTGTGCCAGTGTATCCAAGTCGCCCGAAAATCCAGTGATGGATCCAAGACGGTTTTCGCGAACACCGACGTTTGCATTTTTAAAATTAAATGGCATTAGATCCTCCTTAAATTTTCAGCATGGAAAGTGCTGCAGAGTAGATGTCTTCCAACAAGTAAAGGCCGCCGGAATAACCCGCCACATGCGAGTTGATGACGATTTTTTCGATCATCGGATAGCTGATGTTCACGAAGTGGCCCTTGAGTTCGTGGGCGAGTTTCTTTTCCCAGTTCGAACCGATGATGAGCGGGGAGCCGCCAAAGTCCATTTTGCGGATTTGATTCTGGAGGTCGAAACCGTCCGTGGTGAACTCGACTTTTGTTTTGATGTCGTAATTCAGCGTGTTTGTTTCTTGCGAGACTTCTTCGCGGAATGCTTCCGGTGTGTCGTCCGTAACGAACAGCTTTTGCGGGAAAAGACCCATGTCGTTCACGAGGAACTTGGTCACGGCAATTACGTACTGGGCTTCGCTCACGACGGTAAAGCGCTTGCTCACGATACGGCTTTCGAGAATCGTATCGGCGTAGCGTTCCAGGTAGTAGAAGAACTGTGCTTCGTTCTGCTGGATAACGGATTCCGTGAGTTCTTTGTCTGCACCCGTGAACTCAGCGACCGTGCGGAGGAACTTTGTCGTTTCGGCCGCACCAATTGGCAAAATCGGGTAGTGCAACAGCGGAATGTTGAATTCTTTTTCCAAGTATTTTGCGCTTTCGAGGCCTGCCCACGGCGAAACTAGAATCGTGTATTCTGCCGTCGGAATCTTTTGCAAGTTTTCAAGCCCGCGGCCAAAACCGAAAATCGTATTCGTCTTGAGACCGATGGACTGCAAAAGACGTTCGAGTTCACGCAAGTTGCCAAGCCAATACGGATCCTGCTGAGGCACGCCTGCGAATAAGTTGACGAGTCCCTTTTCCTTCGGGGCTTCGCCCTTGAACTTTCTCACATACTGTTCAAAGATGCTCTTTAAAATCCAGTCGTGACCGATGTAGTTGTTGCCCTTGAATCCCGGCGTCTTTGCCCAGATGACAGGCTTTTCGGCATCTTCGAATTCTTCTGCGACTTCTTGAATGTCGTCACCAATGATTTCACCCGTGCAACCGGAAAGAACCACGAACAGGTCGGCATCGATGATTTTGAGAGCGTTGCTGATGGTTGAACGCAACTTGTCTGCACCGCCAAACACGACTTCTTTTTCGCTGATACTTGTGCAAGGGTAAATGTTGGGGCTGAATCTGCCGCTCGTGCCGTTGTTATCGTTTAGCTTGGATGCGCATCCCGGACCGGAATGCAAAACGGGAATTGCTCCAGGAATGGATTGCACGGTCTGCATTGCTGCCAAAGCGCATTTGTAGCGCGCCTGATCCAATATTTTAGCCATGAGAGAAAGTCTCCTTTACACGGATGCGATCCATGTAGATTTGTGAACCAATGTCATAGACGCCGGGAACGCCAACAGCATCTGCTCTGCAGTGAGCGCAGTGCTTGAAAACATTGATAAATACGCCGGCCTGTTCCTGTGCAATTGCGAGTCCCTTCGGAGTCGGGGCCGGAAGATCCTTGAATCCGTTTTGCGGAATCAGCGGAATGATGTTGTATATAATCGCTCCCGCTTCGCGTACGGTTGCTGCAACATCTTCGATATGGTTGTCGTTGATGCCTGGGCAAAGAACCGTATTCACTTTCACGAGTGTCCCGCTTTTTGCAACCTTGCGAATGCCTTCCAGCTGGTTGTGGATCAAGATTTCAGCGGCTTCGACACCCGTGTAGGTCTTGCCGTGGTAAAAAATTCTTGCGTTAATCATCGCTTCGATTTCTGGATCGACTGCGTTTACCGTTACCGTAAGCGTGTCGATACCCACGTCAATGACTTCGTCGGCCTTGTCGTTCAGCAAAAGTCCGTTTGTGCTCATGCAACGAATCAGGTTTGGAAATTCCTTTTTGACGAGGCGGAAAGTGTCCAGTGCAAAAGGTGTCGCGAGCGTGTCGCCAGGACCTGCAATACCCACCGTAGTAAGATCCGGTACGAATTCAAGAGCCTTGCGAATATAGCCACATGCTTCTTCTGGTTTGATGACTTTACTTGTATTTCCCGGAACTTGTGCGTCTTCGTTGATGCGACGGTCGCAAAAACGGCACTCGATGTTGCAACCCGGAGCGACGGGCAAATGAATACGCCCTTTACGATTCTTGCATGCACCGAAACAGGGGTGCTCTCTAAAAACTGTCTCTTGATTTGTTGCCATAAAACCTCACAAGGCAAAAGAATCGATAAACCGCGAAGGTGAAATTCCTACGAGGCTAAACTTCCGGCGTGCCG
This sequence comes from Fibrobacter succinogenes, assembly GCF_902779965.1. NCBI lineage: Bacteria > Pseudomonadati > Fibrobacterota > Fibrobacteria > Fibrobacterales > Fibrobacteraceae > Fibrobacter > Fibrobacter succinogenes. The sequence continues at coordinate 18,208 of NZ_CACZDK010000049.1, forward strand.
GATTAGTTTATGTGAAATAAAATTGAACGGTTACCTAGCGTTCTGTATTCTTTTAAATTTTTGCTTCTGTTCCGAAGTCCCGCATAATTTAAAAAGCGTAATAGGTAAATGCAATATAAGACCCTGTTTGAAAAACAAAAAAAATAAGTTTTATTGACTTGTGATAGACTCGGGGTAAATGGTGTTATAAAACAAAGCTATAACAGTGGCGTAAATCATAATTTTTTGAACGAAACGGGTTGAAAAAATATTGAAAAGGGTTGACTATAATTCTACAATTGACGCTACCTAGCGTTTCTGTAGGTAATTAAACCTAAGGAGACATTTCATTATGGCAAAACGTTTACGTCAGATTGCAATTTATGGTAAGGGCGGCATCGGTAAATCTACTACGACTCAGAATTTGACCGCAGGCCTTGTAGAACAAGGTAAACACGTTCTTGTTGTCGGTTGCGACCCCAAG
>NZ_CACZDK010000050.1 GCF_902779965.1 Fibrobacter succinogenes
TCTTGACAGTTTCGAACTGTCCCTTGGTCTTGGCATCCTTCTGACGCCAAATCTTCAAAGTCAAATTCAGTCCGCTCATTATTTGTAGCTCCTAGTAGCAAGGTGGACGTTATCAAAGGTAAGAGGTTCCTTGGAGAGTTCCGGTGCGATACCGTCGCCCTTGTATTCCCAAGCACCGACGTAGCAGAAGTTTTCATCATCGCGCTTTGCTTCGCCTTCCGGAGTCTGGCTTTCTTCACGGAAGTGGCCACCGCAAGATTCTTTACGATGGAGAGCGTCGAGAGTGAGGACTTCGGCGAATTCGAGGAAGTCAGCAACGCGGCCAGCACGTTCGAGGTTCTGGTTGAAGGAACCTTCGGAGCCGAGCACGTTGACGTTTTCCCAGAATTCCTGACGGAGTGCCGGAATCTTTTCGAGAGCCGTCTTGAGGCCGGCTTCGTTACGAGCCATGCCAACGTATTCCCACATGATGTTACCGAGTTCACGATGGATATCGTTAACAGTGCGGTGACCCTTGATGGAGAGGAGCTTGTGGATGCGTTCTTCAGTCTGCTTCTTGCAGTCTTCGAAGGCGGCATCGGATTCAGAGACCTTTTCGAGCTTGGTACCAGCGAAGTAACCGCCAATGGTGAACGGAATCACGAAGTAACCGTCGGAGAGGCCCTGCATAAGAGCAGATGCACCGAGGCGGTTTGCACCGTGGTCGGAGAAGTTGGCTTCACCGAGAACGAAGCAGCCCGGGATAGTGGACATCAAATCATAGTCAACCCAGAGACCACCCATGGTGTAGTGGATAGCCGGGAAGATGCGCATCGGGACCTTGTACGGGTCTTCGTCTGTGATCTTTTCGTACATCTGGAAAAGGTTGCCGTACTTGGCAGAAACGCCTGCAACGCCCATGCGCTGGATAGCGTCGGCGAAGTCGAGATAGACAGCCTGCTTGGTGTTACCCACGCCGAGACCTGCATCGCAGACCTGCTTAGCGTTACGGGATGCCACGTCACGCGGGACGAGGTTACCGAAGCTCGGGTACTTTTCTTCGAGGTAGTAGTAACGATCTTCTTCCGGGATCTGGTCCGGAGAACGGGTGTCGCCAGCCTTACGCGGAACCCAAATACGGCCATCGTTACGGAGAGATTCACTCATCAAGGTGAGCTTGGACTGCAAATCGCCATGGCGCGGAATGCAAGTCGGGTGAATCTGAGTATAGCACGGGTTTGCAAAGAGAGCACCGCGCTTGTAAGCACGGAATGCAGCCGTTACGTTGGAACCCTGAGCGTTTGTAGAAAGGTAGTAGACGTTACCGTAACCACCGGTGCAAAGGCAGACAGCGTCTGCAACGTGGCTTTCGAGTTCGCCAGTGATGAGGTTACGGACGATGATACCGCGAGCCTTGCCGTCGATCACGACGAGGTCCATCATTTCGCGAGCGTACCACCGAAAGAGCGGTTGTCCAAAAGTCCACCGTATTCACGACCGAACGGAACGCCCTGAGCGACGCACTGGTCGATAATCAAGTTGGAGTTTTCTGCCAAGCGGTGCACGTTAGCTTCGCGAGCGCGGAAGTCACCACCCTTAACGGTATCGTAGAACAAACGATAAACGGAGTCGCCATCGTTCTTGTAGTTCTTAGCAGCGTTGATACCGCCCTGGGCAGCAATGGAGTGTGCACGGCGCGGGCTATCCTGAATGCAGAAAGACTTTACGTTGTAACCAAGTTCACCGAGGGAAGCGGCAGCAGAAGCACCTGCAAGGCCTGTACCCACAACGATGACCGTGAACTTACGCTTGTTGGCCGGGTTCACGAGTTTGAGTTCAAACTTGTGCTTGGTCCACTTTTCTTCGATAGAACCACCAGGAATTTTAGAGTCAAGAATCATTAGTGGTCTCCTTACTTTTCAATATTGAAAGAAACTTGTACTTCGCCAACAGACGGAATGACGAAAGCAGCATTGTCGGCCTTGGCCTTCTGCTGTTCGAACTGCTGCTGGAGGCTACGAGACTTTTCGATGAGAGCCTGGGTTTCAGGCTGGTTAGCGAGGTAGTAGGAAGCGACAGCGGTGATGCCGAAGCCGAGAGCCACAACGACGCTATAAACAATACCGGCGATATCGATAATCGGAGTCCACTTCTGGTGAGCGATACCCATGGTCTGGAATGCAGACGAAATAGCGTGGAACAAATGAAGGCCAATTACGAACATGCTAACAACATAGAAAGCAGCCCAGCCCGGATTTGCAAACATCTGGATGGTGGTGAGCCACATGTCGCGGATGATTTCGCCCTTGTCGTTCACATAGAGGTAGTGTTCACCGAACTTGAGCATCATGAGGTGCTGGACGAGGAAGCCGAGAATGAAGAGGCCAGACCAGATCATGGTGAACGTTGCGAAAGTCTTCTTGCCCTTGCGAGCGTTGACTTCGTATTCGATTCCGCCACGAGCCTTCTTGTTTTCAATCTTCAAAGTAACAGCGAGGAAAATATGGAGCGCAAAAGCACCCACGAGCACCAGTTCGACGAGGTAAATCATCTTCACCGGGAAGTGGAGCGGGTTGAATCCGGTCAAGAATTCGGTGTAGGCATTGTAGGATGCCTGAGCCGAAGCCTGATCGAAATTCAAGAGTTGGAAGTTACCACACATGTGGCCCAGGATGAACAATGCCAAGAAGGCACCCGTGCATCCCATGATCTGCTTCTTACCAATGGAAGAAGTAAGATACGTGATGATCCATTTCATTTGAGTCTGTCTCCTTAAGGGGATTTTTTTGTTTTTGTTTAAACTCTATTAGAGAACGCAGCAAGCCTTGAGAGAAGGCATTTCGTAAGCGTAGCGTTCTTCCTTCTTGAACCAGAAGTCGAGTTCGCGTTCTGCAGATGCCGGGCTATCGGAGCTGTGAACGACGTTTTCGGTCATGGAAGGAGCAAAATCATAGCGGAGCGTACCCGGTTCTGCCTTAGCAGGATTGGTAGCACCGTTAATGGCACGGACCTTTGCAATTGCGTTTTCGCCACCGAGAGCAAGCATGACAGACGGGCCCTTGGTCATGTAAGCTTCGAGTTCCGGGAAGAACGGCTTTTCCACGTGTTCGGCGTAGAAACCGCGAGCATCTTCAGAAGTCATCTGGTGCATCTTGACTGCACAGACAGAGAGACCTGCTGCGATGTAACGATCAATAATACGGCCAATCAAGCCAGACTTAACAGCATTCGGCTTGATCATTGCAAATGTCATTTCCATAGTAGTACCTTTTAGTTAAAGATGTGAGAAATATAGTTTTTAGTAGGATGTAGGAAGTAGGAAGTAGGAAGAATTTAATAGGAAGTAGGAAGCAAAAAGACAAAAAACTGTCTACTTCCTACCGTCTACTGTCTACTCAATTACTCTTCGGCTGCGATTTTTTTCATCAGGTCTTCGGCGAGTTTGCCATTACTCTTGATATTTTGGACAAGCCAATCAACCGATTCCATGAGGTCGCTCTTCGGATATGTCTTCTTGAATTCTTCAAAGACCTTAAGGGCTTCATCATTCTTGTGGAGATTTTCATTCAAGATAAAGCCACGGCTGAACATCGCCTTTTCTGCATCCGGAGAATCAGGCCATGTTCTATAGAAAACTCGATACTCGCGTTGAGCCTTGTCGAATTCTTCCCTATCGCTATAAACATGAGCAAGTTCAAACGTAGCCCTCTTTGCAACAGAGTCAATATCGGCATAACGGTCGCGAATTCCAGACCATGCGAGGTAAGCCTTTTCAAGGCTCTTCGCTTGGGTGTAGAAAGAATCAGCAGACCTTACAGCAAGATCAACAGACCATTCCTGCGGCAACAACGTTAAGTTATCTGCAAACAAATCCACTTTTGCAGTACCCCAGGAGGTCACGACTTCCTTATCCCAACGGGCATTACGGAACACCACATATGCATGTTCAAAAACGCGAGCCTTAGCCTGTTCATATGTATCCGGCAAGTAATCTTCTTCGGCATAGTAGTACGTTCTCTTCATGATGTTTTCAGGAATTTCAAACCAGTCGTTCAATTCGGAACGAGACTGTTCATATGTCAACGTCGGGTGAGCCGGGTTGCCCATGCGCGCATAGAGGGCCTTGAGAGAATCTTCCGGAACGACGATACGAGTGAGAACCTTATTTCTGTAAATCTTGATAATGTAATCCACATCGCTTTGACGCTTCATGGCTCGATATTCCCAAGAGTGGTCAAGACCAATTTCACGAGCTTCAGAAGCAAACGCAAGCTGGAGAGCAAGAGCGTTAACAATTCGGTCATGAGACTTGCGGGAACGAATCATCGAAGTGTTATCATCATACACCGCAAGCACATCCTTTTCACGAACCGCCGGTTCACCGTTTTTAGTCACAAGAACATAGGACGAATCCAGTTCGTAGTTTACAGTCGTAGCAAGGTCACGTTCGATGGTCTTACGGACACGGTCAAGCGGTTTAACTTCGGCCGGAGTCGCAGAAACACGATAGAACACATGGTAACGTCCAGTCGATTCCGAGCGGTGAACCGCAGAAATCCCACCATCAGGCAAAGTATCGAGATCGGCGAACATGCTATTTACAAAGCCAATGCCATACGGGAGCGAATGGCCGATAAGGACCTTACCCACCGTGCCCTTTCCCTTCTTCGTTTCCGGATTTTCGCTATACCTGGAGGCTAACGTCGCGAAAGAACCGAGATCCATTTTTCTGTGCTTAAAGCGCTTAGCAAGTTTAGCGGAGTCCGCAGATTCTACGTGAAAAACAACAAAGCCAGCCGGCGTCATATACGCTTCTTTGTGCTTTTCATAGTATTCTTCTGCCGAAGGCATCTTAATTTCGCATTTCTGGATGTTGTACTTTTTCAACAACGCCGGTCCCGTTTCGCGAACAATCCTTTGGCGATGGTCCGAAACAAAACGTTCCTTGATATCATATGTAATCTGAACTTCGGACGAAGAATCGGCCAAATTCCTATGGTGGTAAGCATAAGACTTCAGAGAATCGTAGTTGGATTCGATATACTTGGCATCGGCAACCTTGTCACGCAAATTCATGTACGAGAGAGAATCCGCGAACTGGTCACGGTGTTTGTCGTAATAGAAAGCCAATTCGTCGTCGCTGTACATCAGTCGATCCATCGCATAAAGTCGCTGGTACACAAACGTAAGCTGGTAATTTTCTATAGCCGCGTTATGAACGGCAAGCTGTTCCTTCAATTCCGGATACTTCTGCAGAGCGACCGTATAGAGCGCCTTACGGCTAAAAAGGGAACTCGAAGCTTTTCTCATCTGCTCTGTATTGGGAACGATATTCCCCACACGCATGAGGAACGCGTAATCTTCTTTAAAAATGGGTTCTCCATTCACCCGTGCAACAAGAGTATCCTTGTCTCCAATGGAATTACAGCCCGTAAAAACGAGGGCACAGAAGGAAATAACAGCAAGCAAAGCCTTTTTCATAAAGTCCTCATGGATATGTGCGTGAGAATATAACAATTTTTTAGTAGGAAGTAGACGGTAGGAAGTAGGATGTAGGAAGTAGACGGTAGGAAGTAGGATGTAGGATGTAGGATGTAGGATGTAGGAAGTAGGAAGTAGGATGTAGGATGTAGGAAGTAGGAAGTAGGAAGTAGGATGTAGGATGTAGGAAGTAGGAAGTAGACGGTAGGAAGTAGGAAGTGGTTAGTGAAACTTTGGTGGCGAGTGCAAATACTTTATTCTAAATAAATAATAATTTACAGTTTTCGGGAGCAATCCTATCCAAGCATAAGTTCCCAAGACTCAAACAACTAGCGTACATGACAATATCTATATTTATGATACTTGAAAAGCATACTTTCAATCTTTTTTGTAAAAGCAGTCATAACGACCGCGATCGTAGGCGCAGTAGCTCTTGGCGTCTGGTATGTTCATTTTGCTATCGAACAGATTCTTTCGACCCCGCACACGTTCGGTGACCTCACAATTACACCTTACGGGCATCGCCAAAATAACCTGCTAGAGCACTTCTACGATTCCATCCATGTTCAACAAGGCCAGTCCTCGTACATGATTCGCGGACCACACTTGGACATCACACCGTTCGGGGACAACAGAGGCATTCTTCTCGAAGCAAACGAAGTCTCTGCAAACTTCGTTGCGGATACAGCAACCGAAGCCAAAGAACCAAAAGCTGCTCCGGCCAAAAAAACGGAACCCATCGAATTTCCTGACAATATCAGAGTTCCTTTCCCAGCTAAGGTCCGCTTGGGAAAACTCGATTTCACCATGGGAGATATGGGATGGAAAGCCCAGAACATAGAAGTGCAAAACATCGATGAAAAGGTGGTCACGTTAAACGCCGATAGTATCCAAGGCAATTACATCAAGGATCCTGCGGCACTGCAACTCGAAGCTGACTTCACGAACAAAAGCCTTATTGTCAACGGGAAAATCAAGACGCAAAACGACTATGTGAATTTAAGCGCGTCAGCCCCCAAAAACGACCTCACGCAATTAAAGGCCTCGACAAGCATAAGCGTCAAGGAACCGCTCAAGTGGGTCCCGATGAAACTCTCGAAAGCGATCCCACAGATCAGCAACCTAAACTTCAACGGCAACGTTTCAACATCACTCACCAAAAAGTCTTTACAGTACAACTTTACACTCAAGACTCATATCGGAGAGTACTGGCCGTTCTTACCGCTCGACGCCACCATTAAAGTTCACGGGAATCCAAAGCAAACCAACATCGAAACCGTACTCAGAAACAACGAAGGCGGTTTCATCAACCTCGACGGTGTCATCGACGATAAACTCGACTTCGACTTTTCGGGCGAAATTGCAAACATGAGTGCCATGTATGGCCCACAAATGATGCCCATGGACATGGATATCCAGTCCATTACAAAAACAGGCGACAACATCGATGCATCCATTGAAACTCGCGAAGGTTCAGTCGTCAAGGCACACGTAAAAACAAAGGATAGCCTCAAAGTATTCTTTGCAGCCAACTTATCAGCCATAGAACCTTGGGCGCTGGACTGGGTTAAGGGCAACGTCGAAATCGGGCGCAATCCTAAAATCATCGGTTCCTTCCAAAATAACAAGCTGCGTGCCTACGTAAAAATCGATTCGATTATCAATGCCTACCACTTCAAGGCTGACTCGCTCCGTTTGCAACTCGTACTTGATCTCGGGCGCGGTTTCATCGATTTTCCCAAAGTAATGCTTTACACACCAAACGAAGAATTTTCCATCACGGGTGATGTGGATTATCACGAACCCACGCTTCGCACGAATTGGAATCTCAAGCAAAAGAACGGCGGTTCCGCATCAACAACAGTCCACGTAGGCGACTCGCTCATGATCTGGGCAGAAGCAAACCACGCCGAACTTTCTACCATTCCATTCTCTGACATTGAAATAAGCGACCAATTCAAAGGTTCTGTTACAGGCACAATTGCCTACAATCTCGATTCACGAGTTGGCGAAGCTGAACTCGACATCGACGGAAACGTGGAACCGTTTATTGTTCACGGGCACACCAAAATTCGGGAAAGCGGCGATACAGTCATCATCGATACCGCTGTCTTTATGCACAACAGCAACACAGTCGCCATGGAAGGGGCATTTGTCCTCCCGAACGATTCGAATCCGAACTTTAAGCCCACAGCCATGCTTCCCATCCAAGTTTTGCACGCCTGGGCCTCGGCTGAAGATTTCAACTTGCCAATCCTTTTGGAACCGCTCGGCGACACAACACTCGCTTCGGGTAGCTTTAATGGTGAGATTTCTTTCGAAGAACAAAGCGGCCTGCTCGGCAACATTGATTTCAAGAACCTGAAATTCAACAACATTCCGCCGGAATTGCTAAAGATCCAACAAATGAATCTTTCGGCAAATAAGAATAAAATAGAGCTCCTCACCAACTTTGAAATTTTGAACGGTACTTGGACCGGCAACGCAAATATCGTTGTCGATGATGTTTTTGAACCGACAAGAAAAGTAAGCCTTACTTATATAAGCCCCAATAGCGGACATATCAAGAGCGAAGGCATTCTAAACAACGATTTTGAATTCTTGGGAACCATCAATCTTGGAGGCATGTGGCTCATCCCAGAAACCCGTGCCGAAATCGAAAAAACGGATCTCAAAATCGATATTCAAGCAGCACTCCGCGAAGGTTTGAAGGGAATCAACGCCAAGATTTGGTCAGACACCACCCTCCTCAAATATTCAACGCTCCCGAATGACTTTCCTATCCGCATTAGAGGCGAACTCAAGGATGGCATGCTTGAAATGAACGAGATTTCAACGCAAAATGAATTTGGCGACTTACTCATCGCCACATTGCTTTACGATTTGCAACAAATGCGTTTGGAAGCCATCGATATCAGCACCGAGAAGTACACGCTTGAAATGGACAGCCACATCATCACCTTGCGAAACGTCACAAGCCACTTGGAAGATGCCGAAGATCAAATGTCCATTGTCACAAGCATTCCATCAATTCAGTATAAGTTCAACGACGAAACTTTCGGTACAGCAAACTTGATTGGAAAGAGCGACATTACGCTCAACATTCCGCACACGCAAGAAAGGCAAATCAAGAACAAGAGCATCAGCGGCAACTTCATTATCGACAAGCTCGTCTACAGAAAAGATTTGGACATCGAAATCACGCCAAGCTCACTCGATAAACTTTTATCGATGCTCAATAACGCGATTGCAAATCTCCGCAACAAAGAAAAGACCGAGGCTAAGATTTCTGTGTCAAGCCCCATTGATTTGGCGTTCCATGTTAGCGATTCTCAAAGCGATTCCGTCGAAATCATCACGCCGTTTGCATCGTTCCCGCTCACGCTCGACATTTCGATTTTGGGCACTACCAACAGACCGCTTTTGCGCGGCGATGTCACAAATGCGGACAACGGATTTATTGGCGTTAAAGACATCTATGAATTTGATCTGAACTCTTTCAACATTTCCTGGAATGATGTTCCTTGGCAGCACGGCATCATCGATGTTTCGAGTACACAGGAACTTCCCTACTGTACAGAAACAGAAGATAAAGAAAAAGAGACCTGCCCCGTCAACCTGGACATTCAAGGAACAATTACAAACCCACAACCCATTCCGACATCTAACTGCGGTACAGAATCCACTGCAGCGGACACTTACCGCAACATATTCTTGGGATGCGTCGCCACAGAATCCGGCGTTTCCGCCGACTGGAACAAGCTCGCCGGTAAGGCCATCGGTAAGTTCATTTCTTCAACCGCAAACAAGACTTTGGGCGGTGACTACATCGGCGATATCGACATGAAGGTGATGCTGTTCGACAACTCCGGCAACGACAAGGATTCTTCGTATGTTAAAGTTCCTATTTCGCTTGACCGCTGGGTGAAAAACTTGAGTCTTGTATTCGGTTATACACAAGACCAAAGCCAGAGCCCGACTTACGACCAGGCGTTACAATTCGGCGCAAGCTACACACTCCCCGTATTCCAAGATAAAGAATACTCTCACAAGAACCATTTCTCTCCATCACTTTCCTTGAACGGACAAATCGTCAGAAAACAATACCAGTTCAATTCAGGCGATGACAATGACAGCCGTATCGAAAAGAACATCGGCGTGAACTATACGTACAAGTTCTGGAACCCCTGCATTCTCGGAATTGGCCATTGCGAAACGGTCCGCCCGCCAAGAGCGATGCTCCAGCCCAACGATCCTAATGCCGTTGATTCTACAAGCAACACCAACACAAGAATCAAGACCAACGAGACCAAGCCCACGGAGAAAGCAAAATGATTTTACTGATTTGTGCATTGTTGTTTTTTTCGTCGCTTGCTTTTGCGGATGATGATGACAAAAATCCTTGGTCTGTCAACATCAGCGGTAACAAGATATTCTCGAAATTCCAGCTAAACGAGCAGCTCGACATTCCCGATGAATTCGGTCAGCTGGATACCATCAAGCAAGACTTTTTGATGCGTCTTTCCTCGGAAAACGTACGAGCACTTTATTATTCACGAGGCTATTACAGCCTCGACTTAAAACTGGTCATCCAACGAGAACCTTTATCGAACGGGAACATACAGCGCAACTACTACATTTCTGTTAGCGAAGGCGTTTGCTACCGATTCAACGACGCTAAAATCATTTCTTCAGGCGATGAACCCATCCCTATTGATTTAGGTTCTCTCAAAATAACAAAGCACCAATATTACAATCAAGAAGACCTTTCAGAAGACCTTCAGGAAATCCAAAAAGCATACCGCAAACAAGGTAATTTACACGTCTATATATCCTCTGAAGAACACGTCGATACAACAGCCAAATGTGTCAACGTGATTATCAATGTCAACCCAGGCCCAAAAGTTTTGATGGGAAACATCATCACAACAACGCAACGCGTGATGAACAAGAACGAGAAAGGAGCCGAACCGGAACAAGGACTTTCGGATACAGCATGGCTTTCTTCGCTTTGGCGAATCAAAAAAGGTGATGTTATTGACGGTAACCAGTATTTCAACTTTAAAAGTAAGCTTTACTCCACCCAGCTATTTACACAAGTCAAGCTAAACGATGAACTTCGCGAAGACGGACTTTCGGATGTCCACTTGGATGTTATCGAGCGTGTACCAGGCGAAACACGATACGGATTTTTCTTCGAAGAAGTTTACGGCTTTGGTGCATTAGCCTACGCGGACCACAAAAACTTTTTTGGAAAATTCAATGAATTTTCAACGAACATACAAATTGCACAACACAAGCAAGAAATTACACTCGGCTATGCCAACCCGCTCTTCTTTGGAACTTCGTTCACATTCATCCCTACAGCAATCCGTTTTGTTGACCGTCTCTCGTTCAACCACGAGAAAATCAACCCTCCCGCTTACCCGGACAGCGTAGAAGAGCGTTATGAAATCATCAACCGCGGCGACCTAACATTCGGCATTACAGACAACATTAAATTTCGTAGTTCTATCGATACTCGTTACGTAAATAAAAACAACGACATGCTTTTCAAGTTCAAAGGCGAAATCGGATTGACATTCGACTACACCAACGACTATTTCAATCCGACAAAAGGGTTTCGCGTTATGCCTACAGTCGGTATTGGTACAAACTTCAACGTTAAATCCGACAACAGCGGAAGCGGCAACAATGAAGACGGACACTTTTATACCTACAGCGAAGCAACTGTAAACATATACGTCCCTTTATTCTGGACTCTTTACGGAGCACTCAGCGGAAGCGTTGGTAGCTTTTTCAACAAAGCCATCGAAGATGACGCTCGCATGTTCTATCAAGGTGGATCCCGTTCTGTACGCGGTTACCGATTCCGCAGTGTCTTTGCCAGCTACACCACAAAAGATACAGTCACAGTCAAGGACAAAAACGGCGAAGAATCTTCAGAAATCAAAGACAATATCCATACCGCTCTAACACCGATGTATTTCCGCATCAACGAAGAACTCCGCTGGACTCTCCCATGGAAATCCCTGAGAAGTTGGCAAATAGTGCAATTTTTTGATATGACGAAAGTTATGGATATCAGAGACAATATTTATGAAAACGGACAAGAAGCAAGTTTAGGTTTGGGTATACGCTATCAATGGCAGTTCCTCACATTCCGCCTCGATTACGCTATAGCAAAGGGCCTTATGACCAACGAGAACTGCAGCGATAACGAAAGCACAAGCTGCAGAAACAACAAGAAGAAGAAAGGATTCGATTGGAACAGAATCGCTTTCGACCTTTCGCAAGCATTTTAGATTTTAACAACGACCTGCTTATAAATTTCGCCGAGAGATTCACCTTTAGCAGAGATTTGCGACGATGCAATTCCGGCATTCGACAAGGCTTTTTCAATTTGTTCGCGCGCTACAGGCGTTGCAAAATTCACTTCGAAATGCACGGATGTATTTTTCTGGGAACAGCCATCGCTCGGGTTCTTCCCCGCTTTTAGCACTTGTCCACAATCAATTATAGCGTAATCCGTCGCCCATTCGTCCATTTCGGCAAGCACATGCGAACAAACAATAGCCGTTCCTTGAGTTTCATGGCGCCATTCATCGAGCAAGCGCCAAACTGTTTCTCTCGAAATCGGATCGAGATTTGCCACAGGCTCATCGAGAATCAAGAGCTTGGGATTATGCAAAAGCGCACGGACAATCTGCACTTTTTGACGGTTCCCTAGTGAAAGCGTTTCCAAACGTTTATCAAGCGGGGGCAAATTCAGGCGTTCCGCAAACGACTCACAACGTTTAAAGATTTCGCCGTTTTCGCACCAAGCTACTTTTCCAAAGCCGTAAAAACCGCTAAAGTACTGGAGGTATTCTTTTATCGAAAGCTTTGGATAAACACCTGGATTTTCTAGCAAGACACCGTATCTTTCGGCATTCAAAAAGCCCGCAGAATTGCGCAAGGATTCCTCAATTTTGATAGAGCCTTTAAATGCACCCAAGCGACCGCAAAGAAGGCGCAATAAAGTGGTTTTCCCAGCACCATTCGGGCCGATTAGCGCAAAAAAACTTCCCTGCGGAATACAAAGCGAGACATTTGATAAAGCATCCGCTGTAGATTTCGGATAACGATATGTTACCGAAAAAAGCTCAATCACGCGCAAAAGTCCTTGACTGCTTGAGTTGGATTCTTGATAAGCTTAAGAGCGTCCTTGGACTGGCGAACTGCTTCCATCTGCACATTTTCACTTGCACGCTGCAAATACTGGATGCAACGCCAATCCGTACGCACGGCAGCAAGCTGCACCTGTTCTGTACGACGACGAATGCTCACGTATTCAAACGCATGGAAATCTTGCTTGACCGCAGCCACAACAACAGCAGCCGTCGGATTTTCAATTTCCTGAATGTATTTCCAGTCACGCTCAATCGCCGCAATAAGTACTTTTTCTCCAGGGTTTCGAATAAACTTCAATGCATCTTCGCTCTGACGAACGGCCTCGGCCCAAAGTTCATCGGACGCGCCATCAATCTTACGGACAATGCGCCAGTCCTGCGACACAGCAGCCTTGAGAAGCACCGGATTCGTAATAAACTTGAGCAAATTCGGTTCAGCCTTGAACGAAGCTAGGAACTTAGCCTCGTCCATAGCGTTGAGCGCTTGTTTCAAAGCTTCGCACGGGCCACACTTCACATAAAGAATAGCCTGCTCATTTTTTTCAAACGCAGCCTTTTGAACCGTTTCAGTCGGATTCTGAATTAAGCTAATAGCGTACCAGTTCAGCTTGATCGCTTCAAGCTGTTGTTCTTCAGTGGGGTTCTCAATGTTCTTTATTTCGGTCCAAGACTGCATAAAACCTCGTATTATCGAAACAAAGATAGATTAAAGACGAGAGTGTAGAGGCGAGATATACGATACTTGGTGCTTTTTAAGCACCTTAGTAGAGTTATCCTGTATGAGGAGACGAGAGATTAATGGCCAAAACGGGGTATGAAGTCGCCTGCTGTAGCGGGCTTTGATGAGCAAATATTAGCCTATTCTTTCACGCAGCGGATTGAATAAGCAACTCCTTTCGATGATGCCGAATGTAAGTCAATATCTCCGCCACCATATAATTCCATAACATCAAGCGTATTTCTAAAGATAAACCAGAAAGCCGCATGGCTAGTCGCACTACCATTCTCCCTCGGTCTAACATTGCAGTATTCCTCCGTAACTTCAGAAGATTCATTCTGGGTGTAGTATTTCAATCCTGCCGGAACCGCGCCAAATCCAAACATATCATTACCTTGGCTGTATTTCCATCCCTCAGTAGCCCTTAAAAGATCTCCATTACCAACGCATCCCCCTAAATCATAGTGTGTTTGCGCCTCTAGTTCCTTTAAATGCATCACTTCTTCAAACAATGGCAAACGCCACCCCGCAGGGCATGCCACCTTCGCTTCTTTAAAAGGATACAAACGCCCCCAGCCATCACAAGAAGTCGTATCGCCACAATTGCAAAAAGTAAGACCATCCGGAACTTCATATTTTAGGTTGTCCACAAACCAGACCAAGCCATCAATATCTACAGTTCTATAGACATTGCCATCACGTTCATCCGTAAACGAGCCGAACTCACCAGAGTAGGTCGTAGGCTTGTCGCACTTAACCGATGGATACGTATAGGGCGGCGGCAACTGATTTTCACCATTCTTGAGGCAACGGACAGGAGCCACCAAATTGAGATATTGAGCTATTTCATAAATTTTTAGTTTAGCACTATCTGTACCAATTTCAAAAAAGATATTGCCAAACCAGTCAAATTCAGTAGCCGCATTCGTCGAGGACCAGAAACGAACTTCAGATTTACCATCTGTAGGCTTTGCGCCGAAGCCGTAAGCATCAATGCCATTTTTCCCATCGGGCCAGCCGGTAGTCGATTTCAGCATCAAACCCGTCAATGAGCCTTTAGCAAAAAAATCCGCATTGTCCAAGCCGTTGACAAAAGCACTAAGCACATTCCATTCATAAGAACTCGGCACATGCCAGCCGTCAGGACAAATTCCTTGAATAGGCAAAGCCGCAGTGCAAGAATTCCACATTCCAAAATCATCGCCCCAAATTAGACTGTTCAAATAGCAACCCGTAACCGGAGCATCTACCATTTCTTCATAATTGTAATTTTCTTTGGAACCATAGGTCAAATTTTCAGCCATCCAAACCCAACCGCCAATATCGACAGTCTTATAAACGTGCCCATCGCGAGCATCTGTAAGGGAATCGAAAGCCCCAGCGTAAGTGTTCTCGGCACGATGAATCTGGACATCCATGCCCTTTTTTCCTTCCCCTTGAATGCATCGGACAATATTCCCATTAGCCCAATCTGTTGGCGATGTCCATAAAAAGACATGAGCGGAATGTTTAGAAAAACCAAGCGTAGTTACATCGCCATAATAGCGCACGTCAGAACTCAAAATTTCAGCAAAGCCATCCTTAGTAGAAGGCATCAAGTTGAAACCGAAGCAATCTACCCCATTACCGACACCATCCCACCCAATTGTCGATTTCAAGTACTTGCCCGCATATTTAGGGCCACCAGCAAATTCAACCAAGGTTTTAAAATCATCGACTGTCGGCAAGCGCCAACCATCGGGACAAAGACCTTGAGCAGGCATCGCCATAGGACAATTCTCGAAGGTAATGCCATCTAAAACAAAATATCCTTTAGCAGGGCATCCCGCCTCTATACCCCCCGAAGCCTCATTCCATGAATAATCGAATATCGAGTGAACACCGTCTTCTTCGTGTTTATACAGAAGGTTCTCGGCCATCCAGACTTGGTTTCCAATCTTCGCGGTTTTATAGACATGTCCATCGCGGACATCCGTAAATTCGCCAATAATCCGCGTCGAATCGGAGCAATTAAATTTTGGATCTACGACATTGCCAGAAGTGTCCGGTAAACTGGACGAATGAAAAACGAGCGTTCGGGAAGCAGACGGATTATCGTCACCTAAAGCAAAAGCGGAATTATCTTGGCAAGCGGAAAAAAATATCAGGGCCCCCAGAACTCCTAAAATCTTAAATTCCATACATTTACAATAAATTAAATTCACAACACGTACCTCCTTTTGCTTTTAATCTATAATTTAAAGAGGACAAATGAACGAAACCCTGTTCAATTCAAAGAAATGGAATTACGATTTTGTTGCATCCGTTGCATAAAAGGATGAGCAGCGCATCACGAGAATATTAGTCCTTAAGGCAACGGACAGCATATGCGTTGGACTTGCTTTCCGTATACATTTTTGCATAGTCGCTGTCAAAATACAATTCCATAGTTTGAGCGTTATCTCTACCAAACTCCTGAGAACCCCAGAAATAAGCCCAAGCACGCTCTGAGTTGCAAGACCAATCCCCCTTCCTTTCATAATACGCACAATAACCAGTGGGAATTGCCGAAAAAGAGACATCGTCCGTTCCATCATCATAAAGCCAACTAGAAACAGCTTTGAGCTTGTTTCCTGTTTCACCGGCCACCGTCGAAAGTAGCGATTTCCACTCCGCTTGCGATGGCAGATGCCACCCCGCAGGGCAAGCTTTCATCGCATCAGCCCACATGTATAGACGTCCAAACTCGTTACAATTACTTTCCTTCTTATCAAAACACAAACTATTTTCCATTTTGTACTTGAGATTTTCCGCCATCCATACCTGATCAACAATTTTCACAGTCTTGTAGGTCTGACCGTCGCGAGAATCAATCATCGTTCCTTGCTCTATCCTATATACCATAGGTGATTTTACATAGTCCTTAAGGCAACGGACAGAAAAACTATTCCCATAGAGTCCATAAACCACAAAAGCATCGTCGGCACGCTCGTTGAAAAGCCAAGGACCATTTTGAGTGGAATTTAGGAAACCAGCCAATTCACCTTCGCGCTCATAAGTTCCACTAGAGTTCCTGAAACCGGCAGGTAAAATCGAGAAAGAAACAGCATCTGTTCCATTGCCATCTTTTTTCCAACCGGATTTAGATTTGAGAATCTTCGCACTTGTGGCAAATCCTCCCGCAGCTCTAAATAATTTTCCCCATTCTGTTGAAGACGGCAAATGCCAACCGTCAGGGCAAATCCTGCTAGGAGAAGGCAACTCATAAAGCCGTCCGTACTTTTCACAATATTTTGCAGAATCGTTATAGCAATAACTGTTCTTCGTCTTGTAGTTCAAATTTTGGGCCATCCACTCCATACCGCCAATATTCACAACCCTATAGGTCCGACCATCGCGAGCATCGACTATAAATCCATTTTTTGCATCAGAATTCGAGGCACTAGACAAAACGGTCGTCTCAGTCGAAAACTTTGTTTCTACAAATTTTTTAGAAGAACCGCAGTCATCGCTACAGGCGACAGACATCGTTGTAAAAACAATAATTCCAAGCCAAAGGGAGCGCATATTTTCTCCTTTTAATCAATCGAAATATAAAAAAGGTTAAAAGAAAACCCGTGAACAACAAACACATTTCAACCGGACCCCTCACCTTTTGGGGGATAAAGTAAACAACATAAAAAGCCCCCGGCTTTGAACCGAGGGCGAATCTTGTATAGGCGATTCCCGCTTACTTCGGCTCAGCAATAAAATTGAGCAAGCTCAATTTTGCTGCATTCGCCTCGACGGCTATTGCGAGAGCGAGGCGAAGACGGAGTCCCCGCCTTGCATAAGAGCCGAGCGGTCTTATTTGTAAAGCGGGTGCTTCTTGCAGAGAGCCACGATGTCTTCGCGGATTTTGGCGAGACCAGCTTCGTCGTCCTTAGCCTGGATGGCGCGGTCGATGATGCGAGCCACTTCGCGGGTGTCTTCTTCGTCGAAGCCACGGGTCGTGATAGCGGCAGTACCGAGACGAACACCGGACGGATCCATCGGCTTGCGCGGATCAAACGGAATCGTAGAACGGCTGCAGGAGATGCCGACCTTTTCCATAGCGACTTCGGCTTCCTTACCGGAAACGCCCTTAGAAGTCATGTCGACAACGATGAGGTGGTTGTCAGTGCCATCGCTGATGACCTTGTAACCGAGCTTCTGCATTTCGGCACACATAGCCTGAGCGTTCTTGATAACGTTCTTGGCATAGGTCTGGAATTCCGGCTGCAAAGCTTCAAGGAATGCAACGGCCTTACCGGCGTTCACGTGGTCATGCGGACCACCCTGCATGCCCGGGAACACGCCCTTGTCGATTTCCTTGGGCAGAGAAACTTCCTTGAGTTCACCCTTGACCATCTTCTGGATGGTGCGGTCCTTGCACATGATGATAGCAGAACGCGGGCCACGGAGAGTCTTGTGGGTGGTGGTGGTCACGATGTCGAAGTACGGCACCGGAGAATCAATAGCCTTACCGGCGATGAGGCCAGCAATGTGAGAAATGTCAGCCATCGTGAGGGCGCCAACTTCGTCTGCAATTTCCTTGAAGCGCTTCCAGTCGAGGTTACGGCTGTAAGCAGAGAAACCAGCGAGGATCATCTTCGGCTTTTCGCGGAGAGCAATTTCGCGGACCTTGTCCATGTCGATGCGACCAGTTTCCTTATCGACTTCGTACTGCACGAAGTTGTAGAGCATACCGGAGAAGTTCACCGGATGGCCGTGAGAAAGGTGTCCACCGTGGTCGAGCTTG
>NZ_CACZDK010000051.1 GCF_902779965.1 Fibrobacter succinogenes
GACTTCCAAAGGTTTCACATCCGTACCGGTCGCCACAAGCGTCACCGTCACCGCAATGCGAAATTCCTTCTCGTTCCTGAAATCGGAAATCAGCTGATTAGAATTCCCTGCCTTGCATGTAATCTTCTGCACGAACTTTTCGGGGAGCTTGAGCCCCACCTTTTCAAATTCAACGGCAAAGGACTGTTTGATGGCCTCAATGATATTGTCGGCGTGGCTGTCGGTCTTCGCAAAGAAAAGAGTCTTGGGAATATATTTCCAATTGCGGACAGGGTCATCGCTCAAACGTTCTGGGTAAAGCGACGAATAAATGGCTTGCTTAAAGGAGTCAACGACAAGCCTAATCTGTGCCGGGTTCACGACACTGCGGTCTAATTCGGTACTTTCGTACTTTTGGTCTTCTTTCTGAATTTTCTTTTGCTTGGAACCATTCAAAAGCGTAATGCGCTCTACGTGTTCGCCCTGACCGATTGTCCCGCCCTGCGAACTGACTAGGGTCTTGATTCGGAATACGCGCGGGGGTACATTCACGCCATCGCGGATAGAATCTTCAAGGGTGTATTCCACCACCGTATTCTTGTTGAAGAACGCGTAAGCTTCTTCGGTCGGAGTCGCAGTCAATCCAACAACACGAGCCGTATTGAAATAATCGAGCACCTGTTTCCATTTGCCATAAATGGAGCGATGACATTCATCCACAATAATCAGGTCGAACGCATCTCTAGCGACCTTCAAATCTTGCGGAAGTTCAATGCTTACGGAGGACTGATCGTTTGTGGAGTCACCATCAAGTTCCGATTCGTCATCGTCGGTATCAACAAAGGTTTGCCCGGTCAAAACAGCATAAAGACGCTGGATGGTAGATATCACCACATGGGACTTTTCGATATCCTTCACGTTGTGGAGACGCTGAACGACATACTCATCGCTAAACGGAATCCCTGTTTCCGTAAGCTTGTATGTCCCGAACTCGCCTTCGGCTTGTTTGCCAAGGTTGTTGCGGTCCACCAAAAACAAAACTTTTTTAGCGGGAGTGTAATTGAGTAAGCGATACGCCGCCGTGCACGCTGTAAATGTTTTTCCCGCGCCTGTTGCAAGGACAATCAAAGCCTTTTTCTTGCCATGCTTGAAACTCAGTTCCAAATTACAGATGGCATCGTACTGGCACTGACGCAAGCCCGCTTTAGTTTTTGTCTGCACAGCAGGAATCGCAGGCATTTTCGCAAATTCAGATTTGAGTTCCGCACGAATTGCGACTTCTTTCGGCGTGAACATCTTTTTAAGTTCAAGGAACTCCAGAGGCTCTCCAGCGGCGAAATCCCTTCGGTCGCAGAACAGCAACTTGTCGCCATTACACATGAAAAGAAACGGCAACGGTTTTGTCCAAGTTTGGTACCATGGAAGAGTCCCTGCGGAGTACTTTGCAGTTTGTTCAGCAACGTGCATCCCCAAAGAGTTCTCTGCACGTTTAGCCTCAAGAACACCAATAGCCTTTCCATCTAAGAAAAGCAGATAATCCGCTTCGTTATTTCCCTTAGTTAAGGCCTCGGTGACCGCCTGTGCATGCGGAACATCCAAATATTCAGAACGAGGAACAACTGCCCAACCGGCAGCGGCGAGCATTTCATCTATCAAAACACGAGCTTGTTCTTCGGGCTTTAATTCATCCATGAATTTCTAAACCCTAAAATAACTTATTTTCTAAAAATAGAAGAAGCCCGCCTGCACGGGCATGACAAAAAAGCGGGGATGACATTAAAAAACAGATCCTCGCCTAACGACGAGGATTATGCAAGATAGAATCTGAAGCTATCCGCTTACTGCACACATCTCACCGAAAAGCCAAAAGATTTCGGTTTCATCATGTAGCTGAAGCCCATGGACTTTGACGAAAGATACCACACCGAAGCTTCGTTCCCTTCAACGTTTGCGCTCCAGAAAAATGCGAACTTGCTTTCATTGCCGTATGTTCCGTCATCGAACATGTTGCCCGCCGGCATGGCGCTAAACTTGAGCGTATCGTTTCCGTTCGTTTCGCCGGACCATCCATAATTTGCCTTGATCAAATAGCCGGCATTGAAGTCGCCACCAGCAGCCTTCCACAAGCTTTCGAAATCTTCATTTGTTGGCAATCGGAAACCCGCAGGGCAGGCGAACTTTGCCGCTTCCCACGTGTAAAGGCGTCCGTAGACCATGCAGTTATCATCATCTTCCCTATAGCAAGTGCTACCAGGCATTTTGTAATTTAAGTTGTCCGCCATCCAAGTGCGATCGGCAATTTTGACAAGGCGGTACTTTTGCTTATCGCGCGGATCTTTGAGCTCTTGCTTTTTGGCTTTTGGAGCTGCGAGAGATGCGCTAGAAGCGACGAGTGCTAAGAAGAGGATAGATGATATGTATTTCATTATGCTATAGATTGCTTCGCTTTGCTCGCAATGACGTGCAAGAGTATCAAGCAGGAATCCACTTGTGGAATCATATTTGATACTCGCAACGTCATGGCGGACCTGATCCGCCATCTTGTTTACTTTTCCACGCCGATGAGTTCTGCTTCACCGCGGCCCGGAAGCGGCTTGAAGATTTTCACATTCGCCTGTTCCGCAGGGCCACCGAAAGCCTTCATTTCGCAAACGAAGAGGTAGTTCATTCCAGCAACAACCTGCGTCGAGACGCTGAGAGGAGTCAAGCCCAAGTAAGCATAGTCCTTGGTGGCGGCGGCAAACACAGCAGAATCTTCAGCTGTGAGTGGGCGCTGTTCCGAGAAACCGCCCATAAGCATTTCATCGGTCTTGCCCGTTTCGAGATTTGCAAAGAACGCAGCAACTTCTTCCTTAGCTTTTTCGACACCGCCTTCGGCATTGATTCGCTTGTTAGAAATGCCATAGGCAAGTGTCACGTTTGCGTTCGGTTCAAGAGTCTTGAGTTCACTTGCGCTCGCCTTGCGACCGCCGCTGCCGTATGTGCAGAACGGCACAACAACCTTGCCGCTCAAATCGTTCGCTTCAAGGAATGTATAAATCGGCGGAGTGAACGTTCCGAACATAATCGGATAGCCAAGGAACACAGTATCGTACTTGGCAAGTTCCACCTTTGCGTTCACGAGAGCGGGCCACTGCCTGCTTTCGCGTTCGGCACGAACTTCGGCAATCGTGCTATCGTAAGTCGAAGGGAACGGCTTTACCAACTGGAGCTCAACTTCATCAGCATTGCGAACTTCCTTGAAAATTTGAGCCAACTTTTTAGTCGATCCCGTCTGAGAAAAATAGACCACAACAGACTTGGATGCTTGCACAGCTACATCCGTGTTACCTTCGGACAACGACTTAGAGAGAGCAGCTTCTTGCTTGTTGCAAGCGGAGAACATCGCCGATGCGGCAAATACCGCTGACACAGCGAGTGTAAGTTTCAAGGAACGGGACATAACTACCTCCAAATTAAACTTTTCAATGAAAAGATATTTATTTTTAAAACGAAGGAGTCCCATGGAATTTATTATCGTCCTATTTTTCATTTTTGCACTGTTCGTATTTATTTTCGGATGGGCAATAACAAAAAAAGAGCGGCAAGCATCCGAGCTACCGCAAAATAAAGACTTATTTACTCAAGCCAGCAAAGCCGCAAAAAGATTCAAAATAGCCACAATCGTATCTTCATCCATACCCCTATTATTGCTCATTCCATTCCTCTTCGATGAACCAACACACTCCACCGGGGATGACCTCCTTATATTTTTCATTTTTTTATCTATAATCATACTCTTTTTGTCAGGGACCTGCATTCTCAGCTACAATTACCTATTCTTCACATCTAGCGATACAAAGGCATTCTATATTCTGCTGACTCCATTTATTCCCATTTTTGCCATTGGTTCTTTTATAATACTAGTGGGCGGCGGATTTCTCGGAGTTGTTCTGATGCTGCCATACGTTATTATCTTGGCTGTAATGGCGAAAATTTTGTACTTTAAAAGGCAACAGTTCAAAGCAAAGCAGAGCGAGAGTTAATCCCCAAAAATATCATATTCGCAAATGTGGTAAGTATCTTCGAAACTGGTAAAAGTTCCATCTTTTTTAGCATGGCGGCAGACTACCGGAAGCGAGCGTTCTCTATTAACGCATCCATTTTGGACAAGAGTTTTTCCGTCAGCTTCATAAACGTTCATACAATCGACATCTTGGCAAGGGCGACCGCCCATGCCCATCGTAGAATAACCGTAATCAAA
Organism: Fibrobacter succinogenes; assembly: GCF_902779965.1. Lineage (NCBI taxonomy): Bacteria > Pseudomonadati > Fibrobacterota > Fibrobacteria > Fibrobacterales > Fibrobacteraceae > Fibrobacter > Fibrobacter succinogenes. The sequence goes on from NZ_CACZDK010000051.1 coordinate 4,223, forward strand.
AACTTTGCCTTTGTATGTAAACCTGATTGAATAAGTTCCATGCGATCCGCCACCGTAGTATTTCACATCCGTAATTTCTTGTTTGGAACCATTGACAAAAAATTCTGCCTTATGAACATCATATACAGGGGTTAGCTCGCTTCCGATACATTTTGTCGGATTACTCTGCACATACACAAAGCCTTCGTCGCCATCATATTCAAAGCTACAAATGAGATCTTTTTCTTCAACATATCTTTTAAACACCGTGTATGCTGTGCTATCCATACAAAAAAGAGCTTCCTGATTTGGAACGCGGGTATCGAAAAGTTTCGTCGGGTCAGCGAGCGTTTCGCTACTGGACGACACGGCAACCGTCGCAGATGACGAGGACGCCGCAAGAATCACAGAGCTAGAAAGGGCAACAATGCTTGATGAACTATTTACGTCATTGCGAATACTTGATGAACAGCTCACGTCATTGCTAGAGTTCGAAGAGCTCGAAGCAATCCAAGAAGAACTGGAAGATTCTGGGTCAGGCCTGGAATGACGGGAAGAACTGGAGCACTCGCTGGAGCTTTGGGCGACATTTTGAGAAGAACTACTCACGTCATTGCGAGAGTTCGAAGAACTCGAAGCAATCCATGAGGAACTTGTTAAATTTTCAGATTCCGCGTTGAATATACTATCGGAATTTTCATCAGAGCAAGCAATAAAAAACAACGAGCAAACCGGCAATACTTTATACAAATTCATATCTATACCCCTTAAAGAATATACGGGCGAACTTGTTTAAAAATCAATTTGCGTTCCTCCCCCATCACCTTGAATTCAATGTCAAGGGCAAGAGCATCGGAATATACGTTGTAAAGTTCCGCAAAACGGTTTTGAATTCTCTGAACAAATTGGTATAGCCGGTAAATTTCGCCATCGGTGAGAATCAGCGAATCGGGACTCAGCGAAGAATGTTGTAACAACACACTCTGCACGCCACGAGCCGGTGGCGGAGAAGGAATAATCGAAATGATTTCTGGGAGTTCACCGCCTTCGGGATTCGTAATCGATGTTTCGCCCACTTGAATGTTTGCGTAAATACCCGCCACAGAATAGTCCGCGATGTTCTGTGTAATGATGACCCCATTCGCCACTTCGTTTGGATAAGCTTCGTGGACAGCCACCGCCATCTGTACCGACATGTGGTCGATATTCCAAAGAGTCCGTTCCTCGAACACCTTAAAACTCCACACCGAAGCCCACTCCTTGCGAATTTCATCAGAGGGCAAATCCTTTTCACGAGCCGTCGCTTTGACGGACTTGTAAAGCCCAGCACCGTTGAAGTCTTCCAAATCCTCGGAATTCGTGCTCGAACGCAGACGGACACCTGCTTCGCCGTAGAGCGTTCGAACTTTCGCATCTAAAGCATCACCAAAAGATTTTTCAACGGGAATATGCTTGAACATGTAGCGAATGTTGTCGAGCATTGCTTCGCGGAGGCGCGTATCCGTTTTAAAGTCTTCACGAGCGATAACATTTGTAATGTAGCCACGTAGAGAAACTCGCGGAGCCACAGCAGGCTCAGCTTCCCTAGATACAGCACTCTGCGCTTGCCGAAGTGTGCTTATGCATGCATTCTTCACTTGTGTACAAATTTCAGACGCGCGGCCTTCTTTTCCGCAATCTTCAAAAGAGCGTCCGCACAATTCTTCAGTCACCTGCGCGTAATCCATAAAGTTACTGTAATGATAGAACGGGACCGCAAAACCATCCGGAGAATTTTCAGGCAACAGCTTATGGAGTTCCGCAAGATTTGCCGCTTTTACGCCCACCGATTTTGACGACTTAAAATCGAGATTTGCAAAATCGATGAATCCCGAATCAGACAAATCATACGTCAATTTTATCGGGTTTCGCACATTCTTATTCCAGAATGCTTGAGCTTCTTCAAGCGTAGCCTCGCCCACCGTGTAGGAGTTCGCCTTGACATCGAGTTTTACTAATTTTCCGCAAAGCGCAAGCAAACTATCGGGGAGTTCATTTCCGTTAAAAGAGACATTCGGAGTCTTGCGGGCCTTCGCCGCCAAGTTCACATGCGAAAGCGGTGTTTGAGCATCTTTAGTGATTGTAGCCGCAACCAGCGGAATTTCGGCCGGGAGCGTTTCGAGAATCAGAATGTCATGCGAAGAGACAATTGCCGTATCAAGTTCTGCTGCGGTGAGCTTGCGGAGCGTGCCGTAAGCCGTTCCCGTATTCATAATCTGATACGGAATATCACCAAAAAGTTCCGCATGCGTAAAGACGAGAATGTCCGCTTTTTTAAATTCATTGGCATATTCAGCAGCAGCCCTCTCAGCGGTCGAGCCCGCTGGCATATAGAACAGCCGATTCTTTGCACCTTTTGAATTGAGGAAAAGCAATCGTTCTTGAACTAATTTATAAACCGCAGCGACTTGCACAGGCGTAATATAATCCGTCGGGAAAAACGTCAATGCAATCATGGAATCCACAGAGGCGTAATACGCAAGCGTTCCAGCGACAGTATTTTTCTCCGCACTGAAATAAGTTTCCTGATTGAAAACAGCAAGCGAGCGAGTTTCACCCAACACCATTTCCGCAAAATCATAATGATAAAAGAACTTCTTCGAGTTCATAAAATGAACTTCGGCAGAATCCGTACCAAAATCGCTAATAAGTATTTTTACCAAATAGCTTGCGCCCATTTCTGTTTTGGACGTATACGATAATTTGCGGAAGGCATCATAACCGTCTTCTTTGTAAAAACCCGTGTATTGGTCATCATTCTGGATAAAAATAGGATGAGAATCACTTGAAGATTCCGGGTCAGGGCCGGATTGACGGGAAGAACTAGAAATTGCATCGCCACATTCTCCAGATTGTTCATCACAAGGAAGAACGAGTGCAGGATTGTCATCGCTACACGCCAATAACGCAGCCATCAGCGACGCAAGCAAGAATTGAACATATGAAAAACGCCTCAAATGCATTCTAATCTCCTAACAAACTATTCTACATTAATTAGGCAAACGACTATCGCCCGGACAAAATTCAAAATTGTCGGTAAAATCACCAAACGAACCATCTTCTAAATTAGCAAAACGGCACACAATCGGCAGTTGCCGAACTTTGCTTAAATCATCACTATTAAAATTGCAACCGTCTTCTATAAGCGTTGTACCATCGGCCTCATAAACTTTGAGACAATCCATTTCTTGGCAAGGACGAAAAGCAAAACCATTTATTGAAGAACGGGAATATTCAAATACTTTGCCGTCATAGCTAAAGCGGAACGAATCGTTATGGTGATTTCCGCCCCAATCATAAGTCACGTCATTCAGCATTTCATACTTTCCGTTGACATAGAACACGGCCGAATCGACCCCAATATCAGGGTAAAAGCCCCAATGCGAAGTGCACCCCGTAGGCGAAGATTGCACATAAACATAGCCTTCCATACCCGCATACTTAAAAGAGCAAATCCAATCTTTCTGGTCGAAATCGCCTTCGAAGCCACCTATTTCTTGCGTTAAGTCGCAGTGATAAACCGCTTTTTTCGGGACCCTCGTTTTGAAAATTTGCAGTGGATCGCCAGAGACTTCTCCCGACAATCTTTTTGCAGAAGAACTTGAAGATTTCACGGAAATCGAACTCGATGAATTTTTCACGTCATTGCGAGAGTTCGAAGAGCTCGAAGCAATCCACGCGGATGAACTTGACAGGTTTTCAGACCACGCGTCAGATGCACTCGAAGAATCGTCACCGCATGCGATAACGAAAACTGCAACGCCGCCGAACAACAATTTACAGATTTTCATAATAATATACCTCGCCAACAGCCTAAATGCTCCAATTCTTTATAAAAACAACCACTGCACAACAAGCGTTAATCATTTCCTCGAGTTCGTTGATCACCTTCGCAAACTTCGAATTTATCCGTAAAGTCAAAAACTTGTTCTTCAATTTGTTTATCTGGATTCACTCCGTTACAAACGATAGGAATAGAGCGCTGTTCGTCACAACCATTCGCGACATAAGTTTTTTTATCCGATTCATAGACATTTAAGCAGTCCATTTCTTGACAAGGGCGACCTCCCCAGCCCAATGACGATTGTCCGTAACGGAATACTTTGCCTTTGTATGTAAACCACAACTTTTGCACATGATGATTTCCGCCCCATTCATACTTGACATCCGATACATCCGCAAATTTTCCATTGACATAAAATTCCGCTTTTTCAACATCATATCCAGGTATTAAGGAAAGCGCCAACCCACAAGAAATAGGATTTAACTGCACATACAAGAAACCTTTTTCGCCATCGTAATCGTAAGTGCATACAAGATCAATCTGCGAAAATGTTCCTGTAAAAACGCGGTCACCCCAATTTGTTTTTTCCTCGCATGTGTAAGCATCCAGTTTCGGGACTCGCATTTCAAAAATTTTCGAAGGATCCGTAAGGATTTCACTGGAAGATGAAAGTTCAACGCTGGACGATGAAATGACTTCGCTTGATGAACTACTTACGTCATTGCGAGAACTCGAAGAGTTCGAAGCAATCCATGAAGATGAACTGGACTGATTTTCGGACCACGCATCAAACGCACTCGAAGAATCGTCACCGCACGCGATAACGAAAAGTACTATACAGCCGAGAAAGAAATTACAGATTTTCAAAATGCGCCCCATTCTTTACCTCAAAATATTATTTAGTATTCAACTTCATAGCCCAATGTACGCGGATCACCTTCACAAACCTTGTAACTGTCCGTAAAATCGGAAACTTCACCTTTATAATTTACGTTTCTGCAAACAATAGGGAGACTACGTTCATTGCATCCGTTTTCAACATAAGTTTTTCCATCGGATTCAAAGACCTTTAAGCAGTCCATATTTTGGCATGGACGTCCGCCCCAACCCATCGTCGATTGCGAATAGCGGAAAATATTTCCCTTGTACGTAAACAATAATTTTTCTACATGGTGGTTACCACCCCATTCGTAATTAACATCCGATACATCCGCAAATTTTCCATTGACATACAATTCAGCTTTGTCAACATTGTAACGCCCCGGAGTAATAGACATTCCGCCGCCACAAGAAATTGGCGTCAACTGAACATACAAGAAACCTTGTTCACCATTGTAATCATAAGTGCAAATGACATCGTGCTGTGAAAGCGTATCCCTCATAAAGTAATCTCCGCCCGCAGGCATTTCACACGGAAGCACGCCGGACTCGGGTTTACGTATTTCAAAAATTTTCGAAGGATCCGTAAGGATTTCGCTGGAAGAGGAAAGTTCAACGCTGGAGGAAGAAGCAACAACGCTCGATGAAGACTCTGCGACACTCGACGAAGAAACTGCGGCACTGGACGAAGAAACTTCTACGCTCGAAGAGCTGCTTACGTCATTGCGAGAGCTTGAAGACATCGCGACGCTCGACGAAGATACTGCGACACTCGAAGAGGATTCCGGATCGGGCCCGGAACGACGGGATGAACTTGAGGATTTCTCGGAAATCGAACTCGATGAATTTTTCACGTCATTGCGAGAACTCGAAGAGTTCGAAGCAATCCATGAAGAACTAGATAATTCTTGAACATCTTCGCTCGACGAGCCATTTTCTGCCCATTGATAATTTGCACTAGATGAATCATCGCCACAAGCGATTATAAAAAGCAACACTCCAAGAGGCAACACCATTCGTTTCATAAACGTCTCCTTCACCATTTTCACAACCGTAAATATACAACAGCAGTCCGAAGAAGTCAATACTTTTATGCAACAAAACATCAATTTTCTATCAAAAATCACAAATTATAAGCAATAAAATTTACAAAACATTTCTATATGCTACACTTGTAGCATATAGAAAATAATATTCCAAAACACCCCTATATAGCCCCTCCATTAATTTGTTCCCTTACGATCTCGCATATTTTTGTTTACATCTTTTGTTCTTCTTTTTATTTATTTTCTATACGGGATTTTAATTGGATTAGGGATTACAAGAGGAGTACAAAATGAGAAAGACTCATGCTTTAGCGGGTCTTGTGCTTGGCACAGCCCTTTTGGGTGCAGGCCTAACAAACGCCTTCGCCGCAGACGAAACCCTTAGATCCCTTGCCGATAAAAACGGAATCTACATCGGCGCGATTTTGAACTCGCAGTGGTTCAGCGGCGGTCTTCCAGGCAATTACGAACAGATTCACAAAGCACAGTTCAATATCGTCGTTGCCGAAAACGAGATGAAGTTCGACGCTACCGAACCGCAAGAAGGCAGATTCAATTACAACAATGGCGACAAAATGGTCAAGTACGCTCAGCAAAACGGCATGCGCGTTCGCGGCCACGCCCTCGCTTGGCACAGTCAAGTTCCGGGCTGGGTGAACAACTACAGGAACGACAAGCAAAAACTGCTCAAGGTGCTCAAGAACCACATCCAAAACGTGGTCGGACACTGGAAAGGCAAAGTTGCCGAATGGGACGTGGTGAACGAAGCCATCAGCAATAACGAACCCCAGTGGCGCACCCAATCCGTCTGGTACCAAGGTATCGGTCCTGAATTCATCGACTCTGCATTCGTGTGGACTCACGAAGTCGATCCCGACGCCGAACTTTGCTATAACGACTACAACCTTGAACAGGGCGTCAATCCGAAAGCCAAGGCCGGCTTCTTGCTGGAACAGGTGAAGCGTTGGGTCAAGAACGGCATTCCTATCCATTGCGTGGGTTCCCAGACTCACGTGGAAGACACCACCACCGACAAGCATTTTATCGGTTCGCCGGATAGCCTCCGCTCCCTCGCCAAGGAACTCGCTAAACTTAATGTCAAGCTGAAAATTACAGAACTTGATATCGGATTCAAGAGCGGCATCAACGTCAGCAAAAAAGACCTTGAACGCCAGGGACAGACCTTCCGTCAATACCTGGACATCATCCTCGAAGAACCGAATGCGGACACTTACCTCATTTGGGGCGTTTCTGATAAATGGAGCTGGCTCGGCGGCCTGAATAGGCAAAAAGGCCTTATCTATGACGACAATTTGAAACCGAAGCCCGCATTCGACAGTATCTTGGTGAGACTCCAGACATTCGAGCCGCCCAAGGACACCTCTAAGAAGGATTCCGTGGTCAACGATTCGACCAAGAAAGATTCTACGGTCAAGGATTCAACGAAAAAAGATACGACAGATGCCATTAAGCCATTCATCGCACCGAGCAATATTTCCATGCATATCGCAGGCCGCACTCTGTTCGTGACCGGAGCAAAGGCCACCAAAGTGGATGTTTTCGACATGCAGGGTCGCCCCATCTTTAGCGCAGAAAACAACAAGGGCGTCTTTGACCTATCCACAATCGCCGAAGGCCTTTACGTGGTACGAGTGCAAAGCGGATTCTCGAATTTAACCAAACGGATTTCCATTAAAGGTCACCTCTAAAAACTCATTTTCAAAAATTTGGCTGCGACACTTCGCGCTGGTTCGTCATTCAAAGTGGCAAATACCTCCAGTATTCACCACTTTTCATTCCTGCCAGCACTTGGTCTCGCTCAAATTTTCTTTACCAAAGCATTTTTTAGAGGCTCCCTAAATAGATTTCACCTCTTAATGAACTAGGGACCGGGATTTTTCCTGGTCCCTTTTTATTTGACTTTCGAAAACGTTTTATATATCTTTCGGGGTGGTGTAAATGGGTAAAGAGGAAAAAATGAGAAAGATTCATTCTTTGTCACGTATTGCGCTAGGTGCCGCAATTTTGGGCGCGGGCTTCATGAACGCCAATGCCGCAGATGAAACCATTCGACAGCTTGCCAAGGAACGCGGCCGCTTTATCGGAACCATATTGAATAGCGAATGGTTCAACGATGATATCGAACCAGAATTCCAAGAAATTCACAAGACTCAATTCAACGTGGTCGTGGCTGAAAACGAAATGAAATTCGACGCGACTGAACCGAAAGAAAACGAATTCAATTTTGAAAAAGGCGACAAAATGATTAAATACGCTCAAGCAAACGGCTTGCGCGTACGCGGTCATGCTCTCGCCTGGCACAGCCAAGTCGCAAACTGGGTCAACAACTACAGCGGGCAAAAAGAAAAATTGCTTGCCGTACTCAAGAACCACATCACCAAAGTTGTCAGCCATTGGAAGGGCAAAATCGCCGAATGGGATGTTGTCAACGAGGCGGTCAACGACGATTACAATGCCGATTGGCGTTCTACAAACTCCGTTTGGTACGAAGGCATCGGCGCTGAATTTTTGGATTCTGCATTTGTCTGGGCGCACGAAGCCGATCCGGATGCAGAACTTTGTTATAACGACTATTCCCTCGAATGGGGCCTGCGGGAAGGCTCCAAAGCAAGCTTTGTCGTGGAACAAGTCAAGCGCTGGAAAAAGAACAACATTCCAATAACTTGTGTGGGCACACAAACCCACATTGAAATCGCACACGAAACAACACCGCAAAATGTGCGCGCTTTGGCAAAAGCACTCGCAGAACTCAACGTGACTTTGAACATTACCGAGCTCGACATCGGATTTCCGAAAGGTTCGGCAGGCAAGCTCACTGCCGCCGACTACGCCAAGCAAGGACACCTGTACCGTCAATTCATGGACGTGTTCCTCGAAGAGCCGAACATGGGCGAATTCGTGATTTGGGGACTTACCGATGCTCACAGCTGGCTTGACGAACAGCAAGGTAAGACACAAGCGCTCCTTTTTGATAAGCAATACAAACCGAAGCCCGCATTCGACAGCGTTATGGCAAGCCTAAAAGCGCACCCCGCCTCTGAAGTAAAGTCGCCATACCCAGATTCTATCCTCAACCCGCCCGACAGTTGCAAAACGGGGAATTGCGTCGATTCCATAAACGCAATCAAACCTAGCGTCTTTGCAAACAACATTTCTATATTCATTACTGGGCGCACATTATACATTGCTGGCGCAACCGAGGCGAACAGCGCAAAAATTGACATATTCGACATGCAGGGGCGCCCGATATTCAGTACAAAGTGCATTAACGGCACAGCCGACCTATCCGCTATTGCCGAAGGACTTTACGTAGTCCGCGTGCATGATGGATCCACAAGCATTGTCAAGAAAATGGCTATAAAGTAATAGATACTAACATTTTTAAGCAAGTCACAGCAACAAGTGTGACTTTTTCATTTTTAAGATTCTAAAGCGTCGGCCAAGGATGGGGAGGGTGCAGGGAGGGGCCCGTGCGGCCTTCGCAACTCCGAGCTGGGGCCCCGCCCGCATGAAGTTTTTTTCAAAAATTTTTATAAAAAATTCTTTAATGTAACCTAGTCACAGTTTTACCGCACCGCAAAATCTAAAATATAGGTGTAAACAAGAAAAAAGAGGTAAAACAATGGCAGAATTACAAATCACCAAAGACAACTTTGAACAAGAAGTCCTCAATTCCGACAAGCCCGTTCTGATTGACTTTTGGGCACCGTGGTGCGGCCCGTGCCGTATGCTCTCGCCCACCATCGCAGAAATTGCCGAGGAAAGCAAGGACAAAGTAAAAGTCGGTAAGGTAAACGTTGACGAAGAAAGCGAACTTGCAAGCATGTTCCGGGTATCCAGCATTCCGTTACTCGTCGTCATGAAAAACGGCAAAGTTGTGAACTCCTCCGTCGGCGTCCGCCCGAAAGACCAAATCTTGAAAATGATTTAATCTAGTCTCCTCAACCCATAACCCCCGCCGGTGAATGCTGCGCGGGGTTCTTCGCTTTAAGAAATAACAAAAGGCAGACTCGCTCTACGCACCAAAACAGCCAACTTTTATATATTACAAGAGGGAGCGTTTTATGATTACAAGACTCAACGCAACGCCAATCAGCCAAATTCTTTCAAAGATTCCGTTTTGGGCAAACCTTTCTTCCGAAGAGAAGGCGCTCGTGTCGCAACGTGCCTTGACAAAAAGTTTCAACAAGGACCAAATCATAACAAGCGACCATTCCGCATGCCTCGGGATTATCCTCATCCTCAAGGGAGGGGTCCGCATCAGCCTCATTTCCGATGAAGGTCGCGAAATCACGCTCTACCGCGCCCACGCAGGCGAGTTCTGCGTTTCAACCGCTTCGTGCGTCATTCACCAGCTGACATTTGAAGCGAACGTTTCGGCAGAAGAAGATACGACCGTACTCGTCATTCCTTCATCCGTTACAGCCCGGCTCATGGAAATGAACATCTACGTGCGTTCATTTGTCTTTGAACAGGAGACAGAACGTTATTCGCAAACGATTTGGGCCATCCAGCAGATGCTCTTCAAAAAATTCGACCAGCGCCTCGCCACTTACTTCATTGACGCCTACCAAAGCACTGGCAAGCCCGAAATCAAGAAAACCCAAGAAGAAATCGCCCGCGACGTGAATTCTGCCCGTGAGGTGGTCGCCCGCATGCTCAAGGATTTTGCAGCCAAGGGGTTTGTCGAAATCAGACGCGGGAAAATCGTACTCAAGAACGCCGAAGGGCTGAAAAAGCTGGTATAGAAAAGGCAAAAAAATATATATATTCAAGTCATCAACAAACTATAAAACAACTAAAAAAAGTAGAATATGCAAACAACATATATACAAAAGAATAACAAAGCAACACATGCAAATAAAAACGACGTATATTCGGTAAACGATCATTCAGCACAAGCAAGTTGTTTGCAACGTAAGAATGATTTTATAAATAAAGCATCACAGCGCAAGGCAACACCCCACTTCATCCAACGAGCAAAAAATCCAGTTCAACATCCAAACAACACGGGACTTCCCGATAATTTAAAAAATGGTGTGGAAAGACTTTCTGGATATTCGCTAGACAACGTACGAGTACATTATAACAGCCCCAAACCAGCAACAGTCCAAGCACTAGCCTACACCCAAGGCACAGATATTCATGTTGCATCTGGTCAAGAACACGTGCTTCCACACGAAGCCTGGCATGTCACCCAACAAATGGCGGGAAGAGTGACGCCAACAATAAATGTAAATGGAACACCAGTTAATGACAATGCCGAATTAGAACATGAAGCGGATATTATGGGAGAAAAGGCTGTACAATGCAAAAAAATGGGGGGAGGATGTAAAAAAAACATAAACCAACAATGTTGTCAACGAGCATTAACATTTAAAGGAGTATTTGATAAGACCACAAAACAAAAACTGCAAGATTTTACAGCAATATGGCTTTCAGATCTCCTTAACAAACCCCCTTCAGATTACAAAATGAGTCGTTCTTTTGCAGGAGGAAGCCCCCTAGAATTACTAGAGACTATTCGTGAGTTAGTAAACAAAAACGACATCGACGACTTTATTCTTGACGATACAAATGACAATACTTTAGCAAAAATCAAAATGCATGTAGAACGGATAATAGCCCAAAAGAAACCAGAACAAACGCTGGAGGTTATTGTAATGTCAGATACAGAAATACAACATTATGGAATAACATTTAAAATTGACGTTTCAAAAACTTATACAGAAAGAATAGATAAATACAAAAATGCACTGAAAAATGGGATAGCAAAGAGTGCCAAAAATGCAACCGGCATAAAATACCTAAACGTCGCTAAAACTTTATTTGAATTAAAAGTTGGGAACAGCAACTACAGACTAGTTGGAAAACGTGAAGGAGACCAAGTTAATTTTGATACGGAAAAAGACCACACAAATGTCAACCTATGGATTCGACAAAATTCATAACTGCGAAATGCAAAAAACACGGTTAACAATGAACACTAAATACACGCCAACAATAACCACAAAAACAGCCTGTTATGAAAAACTTTCATAGCAACAAAAAACGAGATTTTGCAATCTCAAAAAATAACTAAAACTCACGTAAAAATGCGAAAACAAGTTTTCGCGCCTCACTCGCCTTGCGCACTTTTTCTATCTTTGCTCCCCGAATGGCGCATTCCGCGCCGCATTAACTAACCGGAGGCTTAAAATGGCACTTCAATTCTATAACACTGCATCGCGTAAGAAAGAAATTTTCACACTTCCTGAAGGCGTTCCCGCCGTGCGCATGTACTGTTGTGGCCCGACGGTGTACCATTTCGCTCACATCGGCAACCTCCGCACATACATTTTCGAAGACTTCTTGGTCCGTACGCTCAACTACTACGGCTACAAGGTGAACCACATCGTGAACATCACCGACGTGGGACACTTGACGAGCGACGCTGACTCTGGCGACGACAAAATGGAAAAGGGCGCAGCCCGCGAAGGCAAGTCCGTATGGGACATCGCGAAGTTCTACACCGACGCTTTCATGGCCGACTGGCACCGCCTCAACATCCAGGAACCGACCCGCTGGACGCCTGCCACGCAGCACATCCAGGAACAGAT
>NZ_CACZDK010000052.1 GCF_902779965.1 Fibrobacter succinogenes
CTTTTGGCATGCTTTTCGCATATGTCGCGGCATGAAAAAGAAATGTACTGCACCGCACAAGTCCCTTGAAGACTATCTTGTAAAGCCTGGCGAACAAAGTCCGTATGCCAATTTGCTAATCGATCTTGCGTTCAAGAAGGCGTTCGACCCCGACAAGCCCGCCAGTCGCGAAAACCTTGTGAACCTGTTGAATGACCTGCTCGCGCCGCAGCTCAAGCGACCGATCAAGAATGTTTGGACGCGCAACGTGGCGAAGAACCTAAGTGGCAGTAAGGTCTCGCGTACAGCCATTTTCGATTTGCATTGTGTTGACGATGCCGGTGAACTTATCGAAATAGAAGTTCAAATTCGCGAATTGGACAATTTCCTGAAGCGCCTTGCGTTTTATGCAAGCGAACTGGTGGCGAATCAGGCTGAGCCCGGCGACTGGGATTACAATGTTAAGCCGACGTATGTTATCGCGCTTACGCAATATCGCATATTTGAGAACGACAACCGAATCGTTCATCGTGCAACGACCTTGGACTTGGAAACAGGTGTGCAGATTGTAGATAGCTATAATTACACAATTGTTGAGTTGGCAAAGGTTCCTTTTCTTATCGGCAAGGACAGCCTTAGCAAATGGCTTTTCTTCTTCCGCTACTTGAGCCGTTTGCGTGAGTTGCCTCCAGAGCTCTCTGATAAAAAATTCAAGCAGTTGACGGAGAGTTCCAAAGTATCTAAGTTTGACGCCAAAGGCGTCTGCGGCTGCACTCGGTCATAGAAAAATGCAAGCATTTTTCTGCGACGCTCGTTTTGCACGCTATTCAGTAAGGAAGAATTCGAGGCGTATCAGAAAATGTATCACGAAAGATGGGATCATAATGTCCTAAGACGGGGCTTCTTTAAGGAATTCGCGGATGATATCAACGCGAAAATCGCCGAGAATGTTTCTAAAAGCGTTTCTGATACCAAGCGTGAAATCGCCAAGAAAATGAAAGCTTTGAAAGAACCTGTCGAAAAAATCGCTGAAATTACAGGTCTTACCGAAGACGAAGTCAACGCTTTGTAGGTTCCCAATTTTGGAACTGAGAAAAAAAACGCTCTAGATCGCTTGCGGGTAAGCAATGCGAATCCAGAACTTTTGAAAACCATGGAGCAGTACATGTTCGACGAAATGCATGCCCCGCATCTTTAGTATCTTTTATTTCGTAAATTAACATTATGCGGCTTTGTTGGCTGCCCCAAGGAAGGTGAAAATGTCGAGTTTAAAGTCTATTTTGAAAACTGTTCAAGAAAAGATCAATCCGCCCAAGGAGCGGAACTCCATCACGGTAGATGATGTTTCGATGGATTTTCCGCTGGTGTTCGATGGCAACGGTAAGATGTATTTTTTCAAGCTGGACCGTTACGTTTATATCAAGGGCACGCGCTATACCAAGCTCGATAAAAAGAGCCGCCCGTTCTTGCTGACTTGCCGTTTCAGAAGGGGCTTTATGTCCGATGGCGCGTCTGCACCCGAATTTGCAAAAATGTTCGTACCCGATATCAAGAAAGGCGACGATGTTTACAATGCAGCCCCGTTCATCCACGATGGTCTTTATATGTACCAAGGCAATATCAATGGACTCAACATGACTCGCGAAGAATGCGATGATATCCTCCGTGGAATCTGGAGAATTGCTGGCATGAGCCGCGTTGTTGCAGGCGCTGCCGACGTGGGAGTCCATGTCTTTGCGGGTTCACCAACCCATTGGGGCAACGATTCCAACAACTGCAAGCATCTGTTCGAAGCAAAGTTCGAATATCGTTAATAAAGTTGTAAAATTTAGTTTAAATAGCTTGTTTTTGTTTTGTTATTGTATATATTTTATAGTAAATATAAATTAAAGAATGAATTTACTATTAAGCTTAACAGAACAATGTAATTTACGTTGTAGCTACTGCTACTATAAATTAAGCCAAGTTGATCGCGAGCTTGAAATGAGCGATGAGATACTTGAGGCTTCGATTGCGCTTGGGCTTGAACGGACTATCAAGTTAAATCACGGATTTTTTAATATCACTTTTTTTGGTGGGGAACCGCTTTTGCGCATGCCCTCCATTCGTAAAGGTGTGCGCCTGGCCAAGTCGATGGTGAAGGCGCGCCGTGGTGAGCTTCCTGAAAATTTTGAACTTCGTTTTGCGGTCAATACAAACGGGACTCTTTTGACGGACGAAATTTTGGAATTTTTTAAGAAAGAAAAATTCCAAATTTATATTTCGCTTGACGGCCCCCAAAGAAAGCATAACATATCTCGCGTTTATGTCAACGGCAAGGGCTGTTTTAAGGATCTTGCTCCTAATTTGCCTAAGCTTGCAGCGATGGATGCGGTTGCATTGACTGTGGTGACTCGCGAGCATGTGCGTGGGTTGGCCCGTTCGGTCCAGTGGATTTACGAACAGGGCTTTACGAGCATGACGACTTCGGTGGATTTTGACGGCAAGTGGACTGTCGAAGACTTTAACGCGCTCGCTTTGGAATACCAGAAAATGGCTCAGTTCTGGGCTAAAGAAATGAGTCGTGGCCACCAGATTTATTTGGGAACGATTCAGGATAAGGTGTCGTACAACGTTCTTGGTTTGCGCCAAAAGAATCGCGCGTGCCATATTTTTAAAGGCGGCCTTGGAATTGCCGCCAATGGAAACGTTTTCCCTTGCAGTCGTTTTATTACGAGCGATCCCGATGCAAAATACATTTTGGGCAACGTTTTTGACAGTTACCGCCGGTTGTTCTCGGGACCTGTGGCCAAGGATATATGCCGGTTCTTGAAATACGACAAGCCGGAATGTAAAAATTGCGCAATCCGTTACCGTTGCGCCGCGCATGAATGCGGGTGTACTTCGTTCTATACCACGGGCTCCATTTATGGCGTATCTCCAGAAGTTTGTACTCATGAACGCATCTTGACTGCGATTTGTGACGATGCCTTGGCAAAACGCATGGCATCAGGTGTATTTGTTAAACCTCAATAAGGAAGGAAAAAATGGCTAATGAAAAAACAAGAAAAGCTAGCACTACTCTAAAACGTGCCACTACCGCAGTGCGTAAAGGTCGCGTTGCTGCGAGCAGAATCCGAATCGATGAAAGATGCGGTATGATTATCGACCGTAAGCTTTGGGAAGAAATTATTGCTGGTAATCCAGGTTTCCTCAACGGTATCTATGTTGACCCAAGTGTGCTCAGCGCTACAGAAAAGACGCTCCTCAAGAACAGTGCTAAAGCAAATCTTGCTACTGTTAAAGACCTTTCTGGTGTTTTTGCTATTCAGACCAAGGATGGTTTGATTGAAAAGGCTTCGTTCATTGAAGGCGTTAATGTCGCAAAGATTCAGTCGGCCATTGAAGTCAAGCCGGTGCTTGAAGCTAAGCCGGGTCTTACTAAGGCTGGTGCAACGCTTAAGGCCACTGCGGCCAAAAAAGTCGCCGCAAAGAAGAAGTAATATTTTTTATTGTTGAATGTTCGGTGCTCAACCTTTAACGGGTTGGGCATTTTTTTATGAAAATTTTCAGATAAATGGTGAATAAATGCTTTTAATTTTCTTATTTTAATGATTAAGAAGGGCTTTTGGTATGAGAAAATTTGATTTTGCAAAAATGTCCAGCTTCAAGAGCGTTTTGTTGCTGCTTGTGTGCGGACTTCTTTTAAATATTATCCCCGCAAAACTTGCTATTGCCTGTGGCTTGCCGCTGTTCTTGGACTGTACGGGAACCGTGCTTACAGCGATGGTTGGCGGGTATTTGCCGGCAATTATCGTCGGGTTCATGTTGAACGCCATTAACGGAATGTCGGACCCCGTTACCACGTACTATGGTGTCTTGAGTATTTTGATTGCCGTCGGTGCGGCGCTTTTTTATAAAAAGGGATTTTTCAAGAGCGCGTTACGCTTGCTTGTCGTCATCTTTACGTTTGCCATTATCGGCGGCGGCTTGGGTTCCGTTTTTACCTATTTCTTGTTTGGCTTTAATTTTGGCGAGGGAATCTCTGCTCCGATTGCAATTGCTTTCCATGATGTCATGGGATTTAGCTTGTTCAAATCGCAGTTCCTTGCCGATATTGTCATTGATATTTTTGACAAGGCGATAATAGTTGTACTGGCTGTCTTCTTGTTCCGCTTTATTCCCCAATCATTCCGGGATAAAATGAATAAAGTCTTTTTGCGCAAGGCCCCTTCTAGTAATGGGTTTGGAAGTGCGATGGTTAGCAATTCCTTATTGCGCAAAGTCATTATCGTGATGATTATTACCGAGGTGCTTTTGGGAACTTTGGCCAGCGCTATTGGTTTTTACTTGTATCATGAAAAATCAATCCGTAACTTTACCGACATCGCTTCTGGCGCGGCGCAGGCGGCAACCGTGGCGGTCAATGCCGAAAAAATTGATGATTATATAGAACATGGTTATGCGGCTGAAGGTTATGAGCATACAAAATGGGTGCTGGAGCGCATCCGTGAAAGTTTCTCGCAAACAAAATTCCTTTATGTCTATAAGTTCATGGAAGACAGCGTTACGGTCGTATTTGATCTTGATGCAGAAGGAATTCCAGGTGTAGAGCCCGGCAAAAAAATAAAATTCGATCCATCGTATAAGCCTTATTTGCCAAAGCTCTTGGCTGGCGAAGAAATCGAGCCGATTATTTCAAATGATATTTATGGTTGGCTCTTTATGGTCTATAAGCCCATCAAAAATTCAGCAGGGAAGACCGTTGCGTATGTGGGTGTAGATATTGCGATGGCAACCATCAAGACAGACGAGGCCGTGTTCTTTATCAAGCTCCTGTCGCTATTCTTTGGACTTTCCATTTTGATTATTTGCGTTGTGATCGAACTTGTGAAACGCCGTGTTGTGGCACCGCTAAACGACATGTCGTTGGCCGTGTTCCAGATTGCGACGAATACGATGCTTGCAAGCGAACTCGACGATGAAAACATGAATCTTAATAAAATTAAGAAATCCGTTGACAAGTTGGTGAACCTGAAAATATGCAATCACGATGAAATCGGAAAGTTATATGAAGACGTGAGCACCATGTCTCGCGATACATACAACTTTATGTGGAAAGTGCAGGCGCAAAGCCAGCGCATCCAGCGCATGCAAGAAGTCATCATTATGGAATTTGCAGAAATGGTCGAAGCTCGCGACAAGAGCACCGGCGACCACATCAAGAAAACGGCAGAATATGTCGAGGCGATAGCAATCCAGCTTCGCATTGAAGGCAAATTCAAGGATGTTCTCACCAATGCTTACATCCACAAGCTAAAACGCGCAGCACCGCTCCACGATATCGGTAAAATTGCTGTCTCGGATTTGATCCTGAACAAGAACGGCAAACTCACTGATGAAGAATTTGTCATCATGAAAAATCATACCGTCGAGGGCGGCAAGATTCTTAAGAAAATCGTCGAAGATGCTCAGGGTGCATTCGATGCCGACTACTTGAATGAGTCGATTGAAATGGCGTGTTACCATCACGAAAAGTGGGATGGTTCAGGTTATCCGTACCGCCTCAAAGGCGAAGAAATTCCGCTCTCCGCGCGAATTATGGCTGTTGCCGATGTGTTCGATGCGCTCATTGCTGAACGCATTTACAAGAAAGGCTTTAGCTATGAAAAGGCTATGGCGATTATTACCGGAGGAGCCGGCACGCACTTTGACCCCGAAATTGTCGAAACGTTTACGCACATCTCGAAAAAGCTTTACGACGAACGAACCGTTATCGATGCGGCCCAAAATGCGGAAAATGCCCAAAATGCGGAAGCCGCAGGGAAAGCGGACGAGAAAGGTGCAAAGACGTAAAATGTTGGGCGAAAATGCCGCGGCTGCATGCGGTGTTGAAACGTAAGTGGCGCAGAAATTTTTATCGCATAAACAAAAGGCTGGCTTTCGCCGGCCTTTGCTGTATAAAATGGAAATCGCCGATTGCTTTTTACAAAGGAGTTTTTTCTACAATTTCCGTGTTTTCCATAGGTTCTTCGTCTGTAGCGGATTCTTCATAAGGCTCGTTCTCCGAAATTTCTGTTTTTTTCGGAGATTCGTTTTTCTCATAGGATGGACTTTTTTCTTTAAGAATGGACTTGTAGGTTTCTACAAATTCAGAAATTGAAGACACTTGTTCGTTTTCTCGCATTTCGTTTGACATGGATTCAAATGGAATGCTTTGGTCTGCTTTTGTCGCTTCAAGAAAGTAGCCAATTAATTGTGTGGAATCAATTCTTACGGTTACTGTATTTTCATGGATTCGCGTGCTTGTATTTGTTTGCTGTGAAAATGAATTTTCTGTTGCGTTTTGGAAAATCAAAAATCCACGACCGGAAGACGCTTGCTTTTCGATGGCTCGATATTCTGTCATGATATCTTTTTTTTCTTTTCCGGTGAATTCAAATGTAATTGTAATGTCGCGCGCGATTATCATGGCTACTGGGTAACAAGGGAAAATACATTTTCTCATGTCTTGTAGGCGCTGCTCGGTTACACCATCGTAATTGTCGGAAGCGGGGGATATCATGGCTGTTCCGAGCTTGAACATATCTCGGGTTAAGGCGAATACGCCCGGATTGAACCATTCACGCTCAATACCTACTTTTGCAATATTCATCCCGATATGAATTTTGCACGTCTTAAGTTATTGGATCAAGGTAGCTTTGGATATTTTCGAGATTTTGTTCTTTAATCTCTGATCTGATAGCTTCTTCCAATTTTTTTATAGCCGTTATGTATCTGTTTCGCTGGTTGATATTTGTTCGGATATCTCTATTGATTCTTACAGCGAGTTGCGCGTTGTCCATCTTGCTCTGCTCCTGCAAACGTGCGTTTTGAGCAAGTCGTTGCACTAGTTGCATTGATACGCTACGCTTTAAGAATGGTTGAATGTCGGCAAATGGAGATTTAACTACATAATCCCTTGCGTTTTCGCCATATACGCTTGCTACTTTGGTAAGCGCTTTTTCCATTTGTTTTTTTACGGTGTCAACTCTTTTGAGTAGAGGCGTAATTTTGCTATTTGTAATCAACGCTGCAATGTCTTCTATGTAGGAATACCGTTGCATTCTTCGAATGGAATAAGTCTGGATATCTGATGCGATGGCTTCTGTACTTTTTGCCATGTCGGTCGGTGTAAATGATGTCCCTAGCATCTCAAACCAGTTTGGTGGATTGAATCGCGCTGGATATACGTACGAACCATTCGGTGTCAACTTTCTGACTCCGTTTAAAGCTTGCCTAGCTTCTTGCAGTTCCGCTCCAGTTCCGCTGTCCAGAACCCCTTCGAGAATCTTCATATCGGTAGGGGATAGAATCGATAATATTTTTGCCTTTTTTTCGTTAATGATATTGAGATGTTTTTCTGCTTCGCTTTCGTACCATTCTAGATAAGCGCTTTTTCTTTCATATGAAAATGTTGAATGGTGCTTCGGCTCCTTTATTTGCGCAAAAATTCTTGCCAGATGTGAAAGTTGGTGATGACGTTTACAATGCGGCCCCTTTCATTCACGATGGCTTGTACATGTGGAAGGGGCGTATCGATGGTATTCGGTTGAAGCGTGAGGAATGCGACGATATCCTTCGTGGAATCTGGAGGTGTAGCGGAGTTGGGCGTGTTGTTGCAGGCGTTGCTGATGTTGGAATTCAGTTGTTCGCAGGGTCGGAAATGCATTGGGGTGATGATACACTTAATTGTAAGCATTGTTTTGAAATCTCTATGAGGTATGTATAGTTGAAACGATAAATTCTGTTTTTGTGCGAATCTTGTGTAACCTGCATTCCGTTGTGCAGGTTTTTTTGTATGCTGTAAAATTTTGTCTGGTCATAAATTATAATTTATTTCTGATTGTAAATGAAATTTTTACTAACTTGTGAATAATTTGATATTATATTATTGACAATTAGGAAGGATAAGTGAATTTAGAATTAAGTGTAACAGAACAGTGTAATCTTCGGTGCGATTATTGTTATTATAGAGATAGCCATGCTGCTCGCAAGGCTGTGATGTCTGAAGAGATTATGGAAAAGGCTGTTTCTCTTGCATTCCAGAGAACTGTTGAATTAAACCACTCTTTTTTGAATATAACGTTTTTTGGTGGCGAACCTCTTTTGCGAATGTACCTTGTCCGCGCAACAGTTGCTTTTGCAAAAAAACAGGCCAAATTGCGCAAAAAAGATTTACCGAAAGGTTTTAAGCTGTGTTTTACCGTTAATACAAATGGAACGTTGTTGACTGACGATATCATCAGTTATTTAAAGAAAGAAAAATTTTCTGTAGCCCTGTCTCTTGATGGCCCAAGGAACAAACAGGATTTGTCTCGAAAAACTATTGATGGGCAGGGGAGTTTTAAGTACATAGCTCCATATATTCCCGCATTGGTTGAAATGAATGCTGCTGTTTTGATGGTGATAACACCAAGGCATGTGAAGGGCTTTTCTGATGCGGTAAAGTGGGTGTTTAAGCAAGGTTTTACAAGCGTGGGGACGTCGCCTGATTTTGGCGGAAAATGGACAAGCGAAGATTTTGATGCGCTGACATTGGAATATGAAAAACTGGCTCGGTTCTGGTACACTTCGAAATTGCAGGACCGCAAATTTTATCTAAGTACAATTCAAGATAAAATTTCAATGGCGCTTCTTGATCGACGTCAGAAAGACTATACGTGTTTTATTTCGTCGGACGCTATTGTTGTGGCGACGAATGGAAATGTATTCCCGTGTTCTCGCTTTATATCAAGTAAGAAAAATGCTCCGTATGTCATGGGAAATGTTCTTGATGAACAGAGCGGTGTATATAAACGGATGTTACCAAAGACGATTAGTGATTTTATAAGGAAAGACAAAAAGGAATGTAATGGTTGCGCAATCCGTTACCGTTGCTTAGCGCATGAATGTGGTTGCACATCTTTCTATACGACTGGCCGTTTGCAGGGCGTTTCTGGTGAAGTTTGTGCTCACGAAAGAATTCTCTGTGCAATTTGCGATGAGTATGCTTTAAAACTGAGCAATAAAATTCAAGTAGAAAATTTACTATAACATTATAAACCCTAAACAAAGAGGATAAAATGCCTACAAAAAAAACTCCTGTAAAAATCCAAAATGTAAAAACGAAGAAGAAGGCTTCGGCAGCTGAAGAAAAAATGAAAAAAAAGGCCGATGACGCTCTTCGTAAGGAAAAGATTAAGGCAGCAAGAGAAATTGCTGCTATCAAGACCCTTATGAAAAAGCTTGATGATAGAATTGCTCAAGCTGCGATTCGCATTCCGCCGCAGATTATCGGTATTCCTGTTTGGCCGGATTTCAGAAATAGTCATAAGCAATTCAGAGCGGAATATACAAAGGCTTTCAAGGCTATTGACAAGAGCCTCAAGTAGTAGATTTAGGCGCTTTTGCGCTTAAAGAATCCTTTTGAGGATTGTTATTTGTTGATAAGGCGTCCGCTACCGTGAAAGCGATGGCGGGCGTTCTTTTTTATTGAATTTACGCTTTCGCTTGATGAATCTTGAATTTTTTTCTATATTCGCATGCGCTAATTAGCCTGGTTAGTTCAGATGGATAGAACGAGTCCCTCCTAAGGATTAAACTCGCGTTCGACTCGCGAACCGGGTATAGCAGAAGAGCCCCTTTTCGGGGGCTCTTTTCTTATAGATTTGCAGTGCGCTGTTCGGCGCGTTTCTCATTCTTGCTGCGGTGGAAATGTGCGCTTGTTGCGTTATTCCCTTGGCGGCGTTGGTCGTTGGCCGGCAGCACCTTTGGGCAGTACCAGCTTCATGATAATCGGTACGAACAGCATTATCAGCACTTGCGCGACGACAAGGCAAATGACCTGTGAATGGATGAACATCAGCAAGAACGGTGGCTTGTGCCCAGCGGGCATCAATACGAAGTATACGAACGTGACCATCACGGTTGTGATGAGCGGCGTGTAAATCAAGTTCGAGGCGAGCGATTCAATGAAATGAGCTTTTGGTGTGCGCGGTTGCAAGTGAAACTTGCGGGCGAGGGCTGCGTTTACTTTGGGTATTGGAACGATCAAGCCAATCGCAAAGCTGATGGCAAAACTCAATGCAAAGCATTCGAGAAATCCGATAACAGATGCGATCATGGGCATCTCTGGTGGGTGTTCCGCCATCAAGTTTCCGGTGAGCGAAAGTCCAAAACTCATCAAAAGCGCCATGATGAAAGCAATTTTCAAACCGATCTTTCTCATTTGCTTTTCAATTTCGGCCGAACGGATATTTTGTTGTTCCATATGAATCTCCATACACTTTTTTAGTGTTTTAATAATATATCATAATTTTGGCTATAATCTTCAACTTTTAAGTAGAAATGTAAAGAAAAATATATGCGGATCGTGCGAATTTCATTAATTATTGTAATTTATAGAGTGTGAATATTGAAGGAAATTTTTATGGATAATGAATTGAAGTTGTTGATCGGCGATGACGAGAAAATTATATATGCGGGTAAGCCCAACAAAAAATGCTTCATCTTCGAAAGTATTTTCAATCCGCTGCTCCCGTTTGCGCTGATTTGGGGCCTTTTCGATTTTTTCTTTATCGGGGCTGCGTTCACATCGGACAAAGCGAACGAGGCGAAATTTTTTATCGTTCCGTTTATGTTGCTCCACATGATGCCGGTCTGGATTTACTTGGCTGGTGCGCTGTTGTCATTTAGACGTTATCAGAATACAAGTTATGTTGTTACGGATAAGGCGATTTATGCCTCGGGAGGCGTGTTTAGCCGCACGTACAAGTCAAAACCGTTCACGGAGCTTTCACATGTGGATTTGCATCGAGGCATTTTTGACCAGTGGTTTGGCGTGGGCGATATCATCACGACCTCGGCTCAGGCAAATCCTGCTACGATGAATGGGCGGAGAACATCCACCAACGCGGGCATTTCCATAGACAGCATTGCCAATTACGCGGAAGTGTACCAAATCGTGAAAAAGTTGCAGCAGGATATCTACACCGATGTGATGTACCCGAATGACCTGCGCCCCAAGGGAAATCACGGATACAATACAAAGTATCGCGGATGATAGTTACGGAATGGGTTGATCCGCTGATCAAGTTCTAGAAAATTTTTTTCATGCGGGTGCAGTCAAAGACGCCCCAGCGGTGTGGTTTGTCGCCTGTATGCTTGTATCCAAGCTTCTCGTAAAAGCCTGTGGCTTCCAAGCGGCTGTCGATGATAATCTGTTTGTAACCGCATTCTTGAATCCACCTTTCGGCTTCGCTGACCGCCATGGCACCGAGTTTTTTTCCGCGGTATTCCGGCATGACAACTACGCGCCCAATCGTTGCTGTATCTGCGTCAATTTCGTAGAATCTGCACGTAGCAACAGGGTATTCGTCATCCAGCAAAACAATGAACTTTGTACCGTCGCAATCGTGCTCGTCGAATTCGTCTCGGAGCGAAATGTGATATGCTCGATTCATTGCTTGGATGCGTACGCTGTACGCACCCGCGCGTTGCCATTCTTCTGTTGCTCGGAGTACTTTGATATCCATTGAAATACCTTTGCTGTTTACGATGGCCTCAAAAATAGATTAATCAAGCTTGTTGAAGAAAATCTCGCCGCCTTGCTGGACGATTGTGATGGTGTGCGTTCCTTTATTGCCCATGTCGTTGTAATGGACTCGGTATTTGTTTTTTCCAATGGGTTCGATTTTTTCGATTTCGCGAATGTCTTCACCATCCTGAGCGTCGCTGCGGAATTTCCAGACCGCGTAGCCGCCACCGTCGCTGTATTCGCTGTCGTAATCCTTTCGGAGTTTTTTCGCTAAGGCCTTTGTGCAATATTTTGCAATGACGGAATCGTTCGGAAACTCGTTTCCGAAAATATGTCTGCTGTAGAACGTCTGGATTTTGTCGAAAACTTTTGCATCGAATGTGTTGCTGATGCTTGAAGACGATGCCGTAGCACTCGATGAAATTTCGATTGAGCTAGAAGATGACTCTGCTACACTTTCGGATGACGAAGTCTCGACAGTCGAAACTGCCGCTGCTGCAGAACTGCTTGGTTCTTGCAGTTCAATGGCTTGCATGTCATCGACTGATTTCTGTTGCTGTTGCGCCTGCTTGTCGCTACAAGAAAAGGCAGTTGCAGCCGCTAGTAAAATTAAAGATTTTTTCATGGGTGTCATTTGATTTATTTCTCCTTGCAAATTAAAGATTGTTGGATGTTGATTGTTCTATTTTATCCCTAAACCAGTAAATTGCATTGATTGCTATAAAAAAGTGAAGGGCTGTTGTGACCAATATGAAAATTGCTTCAAAACGACCACCTAAAAAGCAAAGAAAACTGAGCAAGAAAAGTATTCCCGAGCAAGCAATGCCGAATCCAAGGGGAATGGTTGCAATCCGCTTGGCCACATTGGCACTTAGATTTCTTTTGAAAAGGAATATATTCAGCAGACTCAAAGGGATGGCGAGCAGTCCTGCATATGAAATGAGGAAAAGTATTAGGACTATGTAGTCTTCGGATTTGTGCGAATATTCTGCAAATCCGAAAGTGCCTGCCACGAGAATGAAGGGCATGAACATGCAAAAAAACATCCAGCCTAGTATGTGCATAGTCTTTAAATTATTCATGACAAATCTCTGGGCGTGCTTGTGTTTCTTCTTGTCTCATGGCATTGGAGCAAAATGTTGAACTTGATTATTCACAACCTGCTCTCTTTTTTAGATTGTCACGGTCGGATTTGCACGATGTTGCCATGATTTCGCATACTTCGTTCTTCCTGTTGTCGCGGAACAATTGGTACGCGTAAATGCAGGCCGCTTTTTCGTTGCCCGCTTCAATTTCGCTCTTGAACAAATTATCTGCTTCTGCCAATTTTTCGCTATTGTTTTCGGCTTTAGCAATTTCTCGAAGAGTTATGGCGTATTCTGGATTCAGTATTTTTGTGTCGCCGCCGAGACTGAAAGCCTTTTCATAATAGTGCTTGCTTGATTCAATTTTTTCCTGTTTTCCTTCGGTTACAGCAAATCCCCAATAGACTTCCCATCGGGTCGAATCGATGAGCCATGCTTGGTTAAATCGCTTGACGGCGGAGAGAATGTCTCCGCGTTGTATAAATGCCCATCCGGCGTTAATCATTTGGTCTGCTGCGTCAGGGTGCTTTTGTGCAATGGCCAAAAATTCCTGGTCGGCTTTTTCCTGTTCCGGTGATTTCGGCTGATGACCGTATTCGGGCACTTCGTTGAGGATTGGTTGACGTGGCCCCGATGCACATCCGCCCAGAATGAAAAGTGCTAAAAAGAAAAGAGTTGCAAAACGTTTCATAACCATCTCCTTCAATGGAATTTTGTTAAAAATATACTTTTTTTTGAACAAGTGACTCTAATGAGCTATGGATCAATGCTTATCGGCGTTCCGTCTTTGACGGCGTCGTAAATTTCTTCGATTTCGTCGTTAGTGACGGCGATGCAACCAGCGGTCCAGTTTTTCCACTTGTGCCAAAACTTAAAAAGAAATGCGGGAACTTTGTTCGGGTAGCCGTGGATCATGATATCGCCACCGGGTTCGTACGAGCCTTCTTTTGCAGCATTGATTTGCTTCGCGTTCGGGTACGAAACTTTCAGCGATAGATGAAAAGCGCTTTTGGGGTTGTGTTTTGCAATCGTGTAATTGCCTTCGGGCGTTTTGTTGTCACCGGACTTGACCTTCGCTCCCACGGGATTCTTGCCAAGCGAAATCCTGTACGTCTTGATGATGTTCTCGCCGTTGCGCAGGTGCATTTGGCGCTTCGCCTTTTCTACGAGAATGTTGTCGATGGGTGAGATAAGCATGGGTTTGGGGGATTCCGTTTCTGAAGTGCAAGAGAACAAAAGAAATGTTAGTAAAAGTAGGAGGGATGTTCGTGGAATTTTCATCAGATGCTTTTCAACAATTGTAAACGTACAAAATAAAAAAACGTCTAAGTTTTATAGGATTATTCGGGAATCTTGCCGTCATCGGAAATCCACTGCTGATTTGCTTTGATGTCGCAAGAGTATTCGATGTTTTTTTCAAATAAGTATATGAAACATTATGGATGTTTATCTATGTGTTTTTTTAAAGGTTTCTCGTCTACTATTTCCGAAATAGAATTTAATTTTGTTCTGTTACAATTAATGCATAATACTCGGAGATTTTCAACTGAAGTTGGTCCACCCTTGGATATTGGAATAATATGGTCTAATTCAATTTCTGTTTCGGGAACATATTTAAAGCATTTTTGACATATTTGTCCGTCTCTTTTTATAACTTTTATTAGTACATCGCGAGGAATGTTTCGACTGTTATTTCGTAGCGTTTTGGTTTCAGTAAATTCCTCTCCAGAAAAGAATACTGGGCAAATATGACCAAATATTTTACAACTCATTTCAGTGAAAAATTTGGGTGGTTCGTTGATAAGATAATCATTAGGATTGAAAGATTTTACCATAAATTCGAATAATTCTTTTTGTTTTTTTGATAATTTTTTTCCTTCTTTTGTTTTGTTTGCTCGTAAACAATCTTTCATATAATTGTTATCTTTTTGGGCTTCTTCTAAAGGAAGCGGTAATAAAGGAAATTGCTCTACTAATGGTCCATATGGGCAATATTTAAGCTCCCAACAGGGCTTGCAATATTTTCCTATCTTAGCCTTACTCTGCTTTATTAAGTCTTCATCAGAAATATTATCAGGTATATTGAAAATTTGTCGTATTGCTGGATCTATTTTTGTTTTTTTTCTCATTTTTTCTCTCGTTGTTTTTTAACAAAACTATGTTTTTCCCGGTTTATAAAATCATATAGAATGTAATAATTTTAGAGGTCGTGATTGATGAAGATAAAAAAAGTCCAAACTTTTAACCTGGATGCTTTTGAAATGCTGATGACGGTGTGGATGTTTCTTCTAGTTAATGAATAATCCAATTAGTTTGACGCAATATCCTTCAATTAAGTATAATAATCCTGATATATATGCAAAATACAGAATATTAAAGAACAGAAAATTCCACAAAGTTTCTTTTAATCCAGCAAAATGCTTTGCAGAAATTCCCAAAGCCGCTAAATTAAAGAATAACCATACTAATGCATAGTTTGAAGGTGTGTGCATGTTTTTAATATAAATTATTTTAAGACAAAAACGCCCAGGGCTTTAACCTGGACGTTTTTCGTAAAGGCGATCCCCGCTTTCGTGGGGATGACAATTAGGGTAGGAGATTGCTTCACCCCTATTCGGGGTTCGCAATGACAATCCTTCCTACTTCAGAAAGTTCATATACGGCAGCTTGCTGGCGAGTTCCTGCACCTTGTCGGCGTTGGCCATGAGGGCGGAGCGTGCGTGCCAGGAGCCGTCGAGGAACTGACCGCGCGGGCCGTCGGCAAGCGTGAGCTCGATGGTTTCGTCACCCATCTTGAGCGTACGGCTTTCGGTGCTCGTGACGAGTTCTTCGCTCGGGTGTGCTTCGATCCAGGCGAGAATCTTGTCAGCCACTTCGTGGCTCACCTTGTAGCAAGGCACGCCAATAGCCACGCAGTTACCGAAGAAGATTTCGGAGTAGCTTTCGGCGATGATGGCGCGGATGCCCCAGCGCTTCAGTGCCTGCGGAGCGTGTTCGCGGCTGGAACCGCAACCGAAGTTCTGGTTTGAGACGAGAATGGAGCCGTTCTTGTAGGCCGGATCGCGGAAGGGGTGAACCTTGCCCTGAGCGGCGAGGCCTGCGATATCGTCGGCAAAGGCGTTGTCGCCGAGGCCTTCGAATGTGACGCACTTGAGGAAGCGTGCCGGGATGATACGGTCAGTGTCGATGTCGTTGCCGCGTACAGGAACGCCGGAACCTTTAACAATGTCGATAGAATTC
>NZ_CACZDK010000053.1 GCF_902779965.1 Fibrobacter succinogenes
CTTGAACGAAGAGAAAGCCAGCGTCATTAAGGCGCTGGCAGTAACAGCCCCTTCTAGGGGCAAAGCAAGCCACCCCTCTTAGGGGTGGCTTGTGACTTGAATTGGAATGAAAGTATTTTTTTCCATTTTTTCTAGTAACTAATAACTAGTAACTAGTAACTATTTTTCTATATTGCTCTCCGTTCGATAAAGGGGGCGTTTATGCTCAAGTATTACAAGATCGAATCCGGTCGTCTCTCTGTAGCTCCGAGCGAGGAAGCTGCTGATATTGTCATGATGGGTTCATTGAGCCAGGAGCAGCGTAGCGTCCTTGTCAAAGAATATGAAATTACCGAACATACTATAGCCTCTGCATTCGACTCTGACGAACTTTCCCGTATTGAATACGATGATGATTTTACGACCATCGTGTTTAAGAAACCCAAGAACTATTCTGCTGCTGATAATTTCCAATTTCGTGTGGAATCTTTTGGCATATTCATTTTCAAGGACTGGGTGCTTCTGCTTACGGACAGCGATATTCCTGTGATGGACGATCGCAAATTCTCGAAGATTGACAGCTTGAATACGTTTGTGCTCCGCGTCTTGAGTTTTGCGATTGCACACTTCAATGAACACTTGAAGATTATCAATCGCATCAATGACGACTTGGAACTTCGCCTCAATACATCGATGGAAAACAAGTATTTGCTTTCGATGTTTAGCTTGAACAAGGGCTTGATTTACTACGTGAGCGCATTGAACAGTAACGATACGCTGTTGCGTAAGCTCCAGCTAGGCCGCAGCCTCAACTGGACCGAAGCCGAGCGCGAACTTCTTGAAGATATCCAAATCGAAAATGGACAGAGTTTGCAACAGGCTAACATTTACGCGAACATTTTGACATCCATGATGGATGCGCGCGCAAGCGTGATCAACAACAACGTGAACCAACTCATGAAGAACCTCACTATCGTGACGATTTCTATATCGCTCCCGACGTTCTTCGCAAGTTTGTTCGGTATGAACGTGAAGCTCCCGTTTGGCATGAACGGCGATGCGACCGTCGGCTCCCCGGTGGCGTTCTGGATTATCATTGCCATCTGCTTCCTGTCTGTGTTTGTCTTCTTGGCAGTCTGGATGCGCAAGAAGTAACCTTCGCTCAAGTTGCGAGTTTTAATTAGTTACAAAAAACGCGACCGTTGGGCCGCGTCTTTCGTTAATAACTAATCACCCACCTAAAGGTGACCATGCCCACATAAGTGCTGAAGCACTAAGTGGTCAAAGGTAATCACTTCCTACTGTCTACTGCCTACAGTCTACTGCGAAGCTAGTTCCCTCTTTCGCTCATGCTCGAAAACATGGCTACAATTTCTTCGGTGAAATTGCTCTTAGGGAATTTATCAGCGATAGCGAGCGCCTGTTCCAGGTGCTCTTGGGCTTCGGCTTTCGCCTTCGCAAAGCTTTTTCTTGCCATCAGGCGGTCCTGAATTTTCTCGGGAATCCCTTCTGCAGACGCTTTCGCGATAAAGCCTTCCATTTCGCTGCGTTCTTTGGCGGTGCAATCTTCGAAGTAGTAAAGCAATGGGAGCGTGATAAGCCCGTTCGAAAGGTCGGTGAATTTGGCTTTGTCCATGTTCACGGAACCGTATCCGTAATCGAGCAGGTCATCGATAATCTGGAAAGCAATTCCAAAGTGCGTTCCCATCTTGGCACATTCATCAACCATCGGTTGGTCAAAGCCTGCCATGATGCCACCGAGGCGTGCTGCGGCGTCAATGAGCGCGGCGGTCTTTCCGTCGATGATTTCGTTGTAGGCTTTGCGTGAAAGGCCCATATCGCCACAATGATCGAGTTCCATGATTTCACCGATAATCAACTTGTCGGCGGCATCAGAGATAATCAGCGGCACTTTACGGACTTCTTCGTTGATGACACAACGCATGGACTGCGAAAGCACGTAATCGCCAATCAGCACGGCTACTTGCGTGCCCCATTCGCGGTGGGCTGTTTTTTGTCCGCGGCGAACTTCCGTTCCATCGATGATATCGTCGTGGACGAGGCTTGCGAGGTGCAACAGTTCCACGGCTGCGCAGGCATGTGCCACGCGGTCTATGTCTGGCTTTTGCGTTCCGCAGTTCGCGAGTAGGCAAAGGAGCGTTGAACGGATGCGTTTGCCCTTGCGGCTAAACAATGTCATAAGGCGGTCAGAAATCCCTGCGGGGGCGTTCTTGGCCACCTGCATAATGACTTGTTCTGTCTGATTCAGTTCCGTCTTTACCAAGTCTCGTGCTTGGGATAAAACGGTTTTGAAGTCGGCTTTCGTCGGACTCATTTAAATATCCAAATCGTTCAAGACTTTATATGCGTTTGTTTCGATGAACTTGCGGCGCGGTTCCACGTCTTCGCCCATGAGCATGCTAAAGATCTGGTCGGCAAGCACGCTGTCTTCCACATGGCACTGCTTGAGGAATCGTGTCTTCGGATCCATGGTCGTTTCGTTCAACTGTTCTGGCGACATTTCGCCCAAACCTTTGAATCGAGTAATCGTGACATTCTTCTTGTCTTCGACTTCGGCCATGACCTTGTCCTTTTCGTTTTCATCGAACAAGTAGCGTTCCTTCTGCCCAACCTTGAGCTTGTACAGAGGAGGCATGGCGAGGAAGATGTGTCCTGCATCGATCAGCGGACGCATATAGCGGAAGAAGAACGTGAGCAAAAGCGTCTGGATGTGAGAGCCGTCCACATCAGCATCGGTCATGATGATAATCTTGTTGTAACGGAGCTTTTCAATTTTGAACTCAGTTCCGATACCAGTGCCGATGGCGTTCACGAGGTTCTGGATTTCTTCGGTGTCGAGCACGCGGTGGAGGCTTGCCTTTTCCACGTTCAAGATTTTACCGCGGAGGGGAAGAATGGCCTGGAATTCGCGGCTACGGCCCATCTTTGCAGAACCACCTGCAGAGTCACCTTCCACGATGAACATTTCGCATTCCTTCGGGTCGCGGCTAGAGCAGTCGGCGAGTTTTCCCGGAAGGCCCCCGCTTTCAAGAACGTTCTTGCGGCGGGCGAGTGTACGTGCGCGGTGGGCTGCTTCACGAGCCACGGCGGCGTTATAAACTTTGTCCAAGATAATCTTGACGGCTGCCGGATTCTCTTGGAAGTATTCTTCGAGCTTCGCGCCGAATGCGGATGCTACATAACCTGCGATTTCGGAGTTGCCGAGCTTACGCTTTGTCTGGCCTTCGAACTGCGGCTGAGAAACTTTAATGGCGATAACGGCGGTAAGGCCTTCACGAATATCGTCCGAAGTAATCTGCGCTTCTTTCTTGCCCTTCGGCATGTCTTGTGCAAACTTGCTGATAACGCGGGTGAGAGCCGTTTTGAAACCCGTCACGTGAGTTCCGCCATCGTAGGTATTTACGTTATTGACGAAACTGAAGAAGTTTTCCTGATAGCCGTCGTTGTACCACATGGCTACTTCGAGCGGATATTGTCCGTCGGGGAGCAGCAAGTGGATCGGTTCGTTAAAGAGCGGAGTGCGGTGTTCGTCCACATAGCGCACAAATTCAGAAACACCACCGGGGAAGCAGAATGTATCGGTCTGCTTGTGTTCCGGATCGCGTTCGTCTGTAAGAGTCAAGCGAAGCCCGCTCATAAGGAATGCGAGTTCGCGGAAACGCGTGGCGAGCGTGTCGTACACGTAAACTGTTTCCGAGAAAATCGTATCGTCCGGATAAAATTCTACAGAAGTTCCTGTCGTTCCGTCAGACGGTCCAATATCGACTTGCGGGCCTGTTGGAATGCCACGAGCAAATTCCTGACGAACAACGCGACCATTGCGGCGCACGGTTACGATAAGCTTGTTAGAAAGTGCGTTCACGCAGCTCACGCCCACGCCATGAAGACCGGCAGAAACCTTATATGAACTATTGTTGAACTTACCACCGGCGTGGAGCTTTGTCATCACGACCTGGATGGTGCCCACTTTTTCCTTCGGGTGGATATCCGTCGGAATGCCACGACCGTTGTCGGTCACGCGGATGCCGTTACCCGGCAAAATGGAAATTTCGATATGGTTGCAGAAACCGGCCAAGGCTTCGTCCACGGAGTTGTCGACCACTTCCCAAACGAGGTGATGTAAACCGCGGATATCGGTGGAACCAATGTACATTGCAGGGCGGACACGAACTGCTTCTAGACCTTCGAGAACGGTGATACTGGAACCGCTATAATCTGCTTCCGCCTTCTTAACTTCTTCTGTTTCTTCTGCCATAATTCCTCTATTAAGCCCCTCTTAGATGAATCGTATTCCTTGAATAAAAGGTTTCCCTAAAAGGGTATTACACTTCCCAATAATAGCTTTTTTTTGGAGGTTCATTTCGAACTTTAGCGCTGAATTAGGAACTTCTAGCACCAATGTATTTTTGTCGATTTTTATGGGCTTGACGTGGTTTACAAGTAGGGGCCCGATCACCTCCGAAAAACGCTCCGAGATGGTCTTAAAGTTGATATCTTCGGTGATGTTATTCTTTGAAAGAACTTGCTCTAAGAGGACTTGAATGTCCTGAACTTTGTTCGCTGTATAGCTCTTGTTGCTCGTGCGTTTTGTTTCGAACATTTGTACAAATTCATCGCATTAAACAAGCAGCAATTTGGAGAGCGTAAACCCGCCAATCAAGATGCTTGTCATGCCGGCAACGACTGTAGCCTTTGTGCTTTTGCCTACGCCTTCTGCACCGCTATGGGTAAAGAAGCCGAAGAAGCAAGCGTAACTCGAAATGAAAAATCCGTAAAGCGTCGCTTTGATTAAGCCTACGACCAAGTCCCAGTTCTGGTAAAACATGCGTACACCGTAAAAGAACACGGACCACGAGACTTCTTTGTAAAGGTGTGCCACTTCGTAACCGCCGGCGATACCGATGAAAATACTCAAGATGGTAAGGACCGGAAGCATGATGACCGTTGCGATGAGCCTTGGTGCAAGCAAGTATTTATAAGGATTGAGACCTAATACTTTGTATGCGTCAAGCTGCTCTGTAACGGCCATTGTTCCAAGTTCCGAGCACATCGAAGCGCCAATTCGTCCAGCGAGAACCATTGCGGTAAGAATCGGGCAGAGTTCCACCATCACGGATTTGCCGACAGCCATGCCGACAAACATCATGGGAATCATGTCGCCGAACTGGTAGGCTAGCTGCCACGACATGATGGCGCCTGTTGCAAGCGATGCGGCAAATACCACGGGGATACTTGTGATGCCCACGTGGTGCATTTGTTCAACAGTCGTGTGCAAATTGGTAAAGGCTCCGGGAATGTTCTTGAACAATTCCCAGATGAACACGAGATAACCCACAACCTTGTTCAGGAAGCGTCTAACCGCACGTCCAAGGCCTTCGGCCATTTTGTTCAATAACGAAATCAAGTTGGACCGTTACTTCTTTGCTTTTGCGGCGTTCTTCTTAGCCTTTGTCGGTGCGCTGATGGACTTCTTGAAGAGCTGCATGTCGCTTAAGTACTTGATGGCTTCGTTCAGCTGCTTGTCGCGCTTGAGCGAGAATGCGGTGCTGACGGAGTCATTCACGAAAGCGGTGAGAAGTTCGCGCTTGATGCCATCCTTGATGTAGTCCTTGTTGGCTTCGAACTGGGCATCGCGGTTATCTTCAAGAGCCTTGCGCATTTCGTTGATACGCTTGACCAGGTTCGAGTCCGAAATGGTCTTTGCGCTGTCGCCCATGTAGTTCTGTTCGCGGATGATGCTCTTTTCAAGCTGATCCACGCCGACGAGTGCGTTGCTCTTGACTTTCATGAAGTTCGTGTCTTTCTTGCAGTATGCCTTGAACTGCGTGAAGAGGGAATCCGGTACAACCCATTCGGAGTTCACCTTGACGCCTGCTTTTTCGAGGCTTGGACGAATCTTCACGGCGAACTTGAAGTACATGGCCATGCGTTCTTGCACTTGGACAACCCACGGCATCGGATCGAGTTCTACATCGACGTCCGGCGTAATGCCGCCACCGCCAAACATCATACGACCATTGTTCGTGTAGAATGTGTCGCGCTTTGCGGTATCGGCTTTTACAGAATCGGTCTTTGCGGTTTCTGTTTCTTCTGCATCGGAGTCATCTTCTTCCTGGAGCTTGAGCCCCTTGATGCCATTTTCAGGCTTGTTGATGCAACGACCGAAGGGGAGGTAGTAGAATGCTGTGGTGAGCTTGAGAGCGTTGCCCTGATTGTCGAGCGGGAAGATGGTCTGTACGGAACCTTTACCGAACGAGGTCTTACCAACGATCAAGGCGCGGTCCCAGTCCTGAAGTGCACCGGAGACAATTTCAGCGGCGCTAGCGGAGCCTTGGTTCACGAGCACGACCATCGGAACATCCGACTTGAGCATCGGGTTTCTGCGGGATGCGCTTTCGGTTTTCTGTGTACGACCGCGAGTGCTAACAATGACGTTACCCGGCTTCAAGAAAAGTTCACTGATTTCGATAGCCTGATTCAAAAGTCCACCCGGATTGTAGCGCATGTCGAGGATGAGCTTTTTCATGCCTTGCTTCTGGAGACCGCGGATGGCGTTTTCGACATCGCTTGTGGTCTTGTCGCTAAAGGTGGCAAGCTTGATATAGCCGATTTCCGGTGTGACCATGCCATAGTAAGGAACGGCGTGCACGATAATTTCGGCTCTCGTGATGGTGAAGTCCATGAGGTCGGGAACGCCTTCACGTTCAATTGCAACGGTCACGTCTGTACCGATCTTTCCACGGAGCTTGTTCACGGCGTCATCAAGTGACATGCCTTTTGTTTCTTTGCCATCGATTTTGCGGATGCGGTCACCAGCGCGGATGCCGAGCTTGAATGCCGGGGTGCCGGAGAGCGGCGAAATAACGGTAAGGATATTGTCACGGAGGCTAATGGTAATGCCCACGCCACCGAACTTGCCTTCCATGGAAACGCGCAAGCTTTCGTAGTCTTTCGGTGCGAAAACCGTCGTGTGCGGGTCCAGAATGTTTCTGATGCCGTTGATGG
This sequence comes from Fibrobacter succinogenes, assembly GCF_902779965.1. Taxonomy (NCBI): domain Bacteria; kingdom Pseudomonadati; phylum Fibrobacterota; class Fibrobacteria; order Fibrobacterales; family Fibrobacteraceae; genus Fibrobacter; species Fibrobacter succinogenes. The sequence continues at coordinate 7,006 of NZ_CACZDK010000053.1, forward strand.
CTGCGTCAGTCAGTTCGGTCGGATTTACATTTTCAACGTATTTGCGGTTGACTTCGGAAAGGACCTTGTTCAATCGTGAAACTTCGTCGTAAAAATCTCCGGGAGGAGTTTTCTTGTCGGTAGCTGCGTTCGCGATGCAAAGCGCGGACAGCGTGGCCATAAATACAGAGCGGATACTAAAAAATTTGAACATCATGCGTTAAAAATACAATTTCCTATAAAAAATCACCACCTTATAAGAAAAAACCGACTGTAAAAGTCGGTTTTTTTTACGAAAGGAGAGAGTATGAATGTTGTTAGGAGCAATAAATCTTAATATTAGGCAGCTTCGCAGAGGAGGCGTTCGACTTCGGCGTCGCGGAGCTTGTTCAAAGCGTTTTCCTTGAGCTGGCGGACACGTTCCTTGGAGAGACCCACCATTGGAGCGATTTCCTTCAAGTTCAGGTCGGAATCCATCTTGAAACCGTAATAGAGCTTGATGATTTCTTTTTCCTGGCTAGAGAGGTTTTTGTCCATGACTTTGTTGAACACTTCGGCGCGGTTGTTGTCATCGGCGAGTTCGTCGGTGCGGCTCTGGGCGTCAGAAATGGTGTCACCAAGCGTTGCATCGCCATCTTCGTTGACAGGAGCGTCGAGGGAAGATGCCGTAGCGCCCATCATCAAGATCTTTTCGATTTCGTTGGCTTTGTACTTAGAAAGGCCTTCGAGATTCTGGGTGCTGATGGTGAATGTTCCGCCAATCACCTGGTGCATATCCTTTGCATGGCGAGCGAAGCGGCGAAGCATCAATTCCTTTTCGGCGCTGATGCGAATCATGCGACCCTTTTCAGCAAGAGCGCGGGTGATGTTCTGACGAATCCACCATACGGCGTAGCTGATAAACTTGATATTCTGAGAGCGGTCAAAACGACGTGCCGCTTCGATGAGTCCCATGTTACCTTCGTTGATGAGTTCCATGATGTCGAGACCACGGCCCTTGTAAAGGTTTGCGATGTTGACGACGAAACGCAGATTTGCGTTGACCAACATATCCAAGGCTGCTTTGCTGCCTTCGGCGGACTTCTGGAGCAATACCGTTTCCTGTTCTCTTGTCAACAATGGATAACGGGAAATGTCGTTCAGGTATTGCATGTAAATGTCTTTTTGATCTCGATTGTTAAGGTTTTTCATGGTGACCTCCTCATTTTTACATCATCAAATTTACCTCCACTTTTGATTGCTTGTGTCATTACTTAGAATGCTGCGTGCAAAAGTTAAATTGAGTTTTTGTTAAAAAAAAACGTGATTTCTGTCATGAAATTGTCATGATGGGCAAAATAGGTTGGTTTTTAACGCCTATGGCGTTAGCGCTTGCATTCGGTCATAGAAAAAATGCTAGCATTTTTTCTGCGACGCTCATTTTATGCGCTTTTTGACTAAATTTTTTAGTATGAATGACAATCGCTCTACATTTTGTAATGAAAAAAGTGCTGGCTTTATCCAGAAAATGCGAAACTTCCTCTCGGTCTTGCAAGAGATGGACTTTGAACGTAATGAAGAAAAGGTTCGTAAGATTCTGGAGGACGACCGTGAATTTATTCGGTTCCCGATTCCCATTTTTTTGCCGGCGCTCCTTATTTGGCTGTTTATGCTTCTGTTCCCGCTGGTGTTTATCATGGACCCCTCAAACGCCTCTAGCGTCAATTTAAATGGTCTCCTTACCTTCTATTTTCCGTTATTTTGTACATTGCTTATCTTTATGCTGAACCAGAGGTACTTGGTCCCGCTTTGTATCTTTAAAAAACGTTACGGCTTGTATTTCCTTAGCAACTCGGTCTTGGTGTTTGCTACGCTGTTCTTGCGTGAAGTGATGTTGTTTGTAATGGAACGGAATTCGGACGATGGCGTCTCTTATTTTTTTGATGCTTATTGCTTTTCTTCGCTTAAGGGTCATTTTAGCTTTGGTACTGTGGCAACTTTTGTAATGCTGGTGAGCCTAGTTTGTCTGATTTGCGTCTTTTACCACCTGACGCTTCGTCAGATTATGCGTGCTTTTATTTTGCGTGAGCAAAAACGCATGGGCCTCCAGTATGAACTTGATTTTTTGAAAAACCAATTGAGTCCGCATTTTCTCTTTAATACTTTGAACAACATTTCGGCGTTGATTCAGATTGATCCGAAACGCGCTGAAAGCTCCATGAACAAACTTTCGCAACTTTTGAGAATGATGCTGTATCAGGTTAAGGATAAATATATTGCCTTGCAAGAGGACGTCGATATCTTGCAAAAGTATGCCGACTTGGAAAAACTTCGCCTCGATGAAAGTTTTGATTTTGTGTTTAACGTAAAACTTGAAAATCCGAACGTGATGATAGAACCTTTGCTGATGATGCCTTTGATGGAAAATGCTATGAAGCATTGCGTGAATCCGAACGGCAAAAGTTTTGCACATGTTTCAATCACGCAGAAGGATAGTGAAGTACATTTCCACTCCGAGAATTCGAATTTCCCGAGAAAGTCGGGGCGTAAAAATGGTGGGCTTGGCCTTGCTACTTTTGAAAAGCGATTAGATTTAATTTATTCGGGCTCTTATGAGTATTCTGTGAATATAGTCGATGATATTTATATCAGTGATTTGATAATTCACCTGAAAAAAGAAAATTCGTAAAAATTTAATTAACCCCTTTACACGTTAAAAAAAATATTGTAGTTTAATAGCCGCTTCGATTTATACGAGGCGGTTACTTTTATCGTTACTTACATTTTTTCCTATATCGTTTCTTTTATAATTATGGCTGAATAAGCCTTTTATCTAAAATCAATATAAAGGAAATCCTATGATTAATAGGATGTTTAAAGGCGTGGCCTTATTGGGTGCCTTGTGGGTACTCAATGGCTTTGCCGAGGAATGTAAGGGCGTCGTGCTGTATTCAAACGGTAACGACAATGGTCAAATGATTAAAACGGGGAGAACATTCCCGGAGTTGCCGGAATGGAAGGCGAATTGGGGTAACTTAGGCAACATGGTTCCTCCATATATCCGGTTGTCTGGCATAAAAAGTGTGCAAGGCGATTGGAAAGGCTTGCTTTCGTTCTCGCAACTTCCGCTACATGTTGATGGAGGCGTGCTTCGAATAAAAGCGCGGCCTACGCAAAATGTAAAGTTTGGTATTTGGCTAAAGGGAACAACATCGGAAAGTGGGACGTATTATGCAGAATTGACTGCGAATAAAACCCATTCACTGGAAATTCCTCTTGCAACTTTGGGCGTGACGGGGGCTTTCGATGTTGTGAATGTGGGGGTAGGGCTTTTCCAAGTTCCGCAATATCAATACACAACGCTCTTTATCGATGATATCGAATTTAGTTGCGCGAAAAATAGCTACGGCGGGCAATCTTCTTCATCGGTTGCTTGGGAAAACGGAGATGATGTTCCATGGAAGTATGAATTTTCCAATACGGATGCAAGTTCTCCGTCTCGCGAAGCGCGGTTGTTGCCGGCTTTGGAATCGGAGTATAGTGCGGCATATTCTCTGCAAGAGAGAACTTTGCTTATCTCAAAGACGGGTGCAGATTTTCTTGTGAGTGGATTGGAGCACATGAAAATAGTGAATAGCATTCGTGCAACAGAAATGACGGCTAAAAAGTCGCGTTTGACATGGTACGATAATTTGTATTCCGTAGTGCGCAATCGACTTCGTGAAAATGTGGTGGCAAATCCAAAACAGCTTTATTTTGAGGCCGAGGCTATTGCAGCAAATTCAGATTATACAGTGATTCCTTTGCTTGTTGCCGATTTGGATTATGCGTATAGCATGTGTGTGGATTCTGCTTGCGGTTCGAAACAAATCTTTAACGCTCATTTGCTTACTGCAGGGCTTCCGACTTCGTTTGTGCGTGGCTCTAAAGTAAGCTTGGTGCTAGACCCGTATTTTATAGTAACAAAACAAAGGACGTTGCCGTCTATTTCCGTTTGCGTTTCCGGCTCATGTAAATCGATTCAACCCAAGGAAAGGCTTGAACTTGAATTCCCGTCGTCAGGATTACAGACGGTTGTCGTCAAAATGAAAAGCAGAGACCGAAATGTTGAACAGAAGCTCTTTGTGGAGGTAAAATGATGATGCGTTGTTTATGGTTCGTTTTTATAGCGCTCTTTGCGACGAATGTTGTGGCGGCACATAAAGATTATACGTTTTTCCTTGATAGTAAAGATAAACTTTGCATGGAAATGAGTAAGTCTATTTTTGCTTTAATGGGGTTTGATGATGTTGGAAAAGCATGTTTCGGTAGGGTTCCGTCTGTTAGTATTCGCATTATGGATGCTCCTGCAGATGAAAATTCCATGACAAGAATTTACCTGGAACGTCCATTCTTGATTATTGACGGGATAGACTTGAATCCCGATGAAAAGAAAACCCTAACGGACTTGGAAAGTGAAGTTCAGCAAGTTGGACTTCCAATGATCTTAAAGAATCTTGGATATACGCCTATTCTTGTGCAGTTTACAGAGACTGTACGAACTTCGCTTCAAGATAATTCAAAGGTGTTGTACAAGCTTTTTTCTTTTTTGAACAATAACATGCTTATTCCGTTTCCTGGTGCAAAAGAAGATGGCTTTGTAGTTATGGGGATAAGTCAAGGAGGCGTTATTGGGCGCTATGGCGCCTACCTGTACGATACGCATCGCAATGATTCGGATGCTCCAATTCGGCTATTCGCATCTCTAGACTCGCCTCATCAGGGTGCTGTTATGCCGATGGGCCTTTTCAATACGGTTGCGTTTTGGAGTGATAAGGGAGGTTCTTCGTCTGCGGAGATGTTTAAGGATATGCTGTTGGCAAAAGGGGCTGCAGACCTTTTGGTCTATGAAAATAAGTGCGAAGGTTCTTGTACATCAGAAGCGAAAACACGGGGGAGATTCCTCTATGACGATTATCGTTATGCTGCTGAATACAAAAAATTTCCTACGGTTCTTATAGCACAAGGGCAATTGAAAGGCCGTGATCCTGTGCACAAGAATGATTATTACCATTTAGAACGTCACGCACAAAAGGGGCCTATTACATTGGGTTCCGCTGTGAGCCACTTGCAATATTCGGATGATAACGGCACTGTTGCACGTAATCGCAAAAAAGAAACGACAGATGATGCTGATTTAGAAGATTATAAGGGAACGTCTCGTTATGATTTTATTCAGGGGTCTACGTATCCGTTTGCTGCTACGATTTATCAATCCCTTCGTCAGGGATTTTATGATGCGATGCCTGACGGCATGACTTATGAAGTGCTCTTTTGGGATGTCAATCTCAAAACATCGTGGGGGAGGGATGAGTTAGTTCAAGACCGTAGTACATTTATCCCGACGGCGAGTGCCATGGATATGAAATGCAATGGCGATTTAGCGATTCGTTCAGAATGCGGCTTTACGCAGTCATATGATGGATTCCCGTTTGAAAATCCTGGAACGAGAAGTACGGCAACAGCTGCATTCGCTGTGGATCCGACCCACCCGCGTTATGCGGAATCTATTAGTGGTCGCCATATCGAAATGCCTTTCGAAAATAATTTCTTGAATTTGCTTGTTTTGGAAGGCTTGCAAGTGGATATGTGGCGTATTCTATGTGAGGTAGCGAAGTTTGATTACGACTATAGCTTAGGACAATTCAGAAATCCAAAGCTAATCGGATATTTTTCTCCCAATACGAACTGCATGGACCTTGATAAAATGCCTGATATAATTCGCAATGCGGGTGCTGTTCAAGCAATTCCTTTTGCGTATGCTCGTTATAATTACAATGTGACTGCAACGGAAAAAAGTTCTGAAGTGCAGTTCAAGTTACCTGCGGGCTGGAAAAAAGTAGCCACGTGGAATTATGGCGGAGATGCTCAGGCAAATACATCTTTTGAAGTGAATATCAAAGTTGATAATCCGAAAGGCAATTGGATGAAAGCGGAACTTCTTGTTTGCCAAACAAAGGGCTGCTCGGGTCATTTGCAATTGAATGAGGCTTCTGTTTCTGTAGATGGAAATTGGCATACGTTACGATGGCAGATGCCTGCAAACGAAGGTGCTCTTAATGGAATGCGTTGGTTCTGTTTGGTACTGAATTCAGATGGCGGTGAAGTGACTGTGTCGAATGCTCAATTGGTTTTAAATACGCGTGGTGACGTGCCTATTCCACCTAAGATAAATTCAACAACTATTTATCCGAATAGTTATGAGTATTTTCTGTGGAATGACGAAGTTCATGTGAAAAACTATACGGATGAACTTGGTGCGGGACTAGAAATCAATTATGACAAAGGTCAACGAGGTCTGCATATCGAGATGGGGAAAATGGTTTCTATGGATGATTACCGTAATTTGGTTGTTACATATTGGCCGGGTACTTGCCAGCGTACGCTTGCTTATTTTGATTCAAAAATGCAGACGAAAGCTAATCTTGCAAACGGTTGGTTGCAAAATGGCTTTGTTCGTAAAAATTTACCTTTGAACGAAATTATTGATTTGAACGTAACACCGCATGGCTCCAAAGCCGCTCATCGCTTGAATTTGCAGTCTATTGGTGGTTCTGAGCGCTGCGTCATAAAGTCGATAACGCTAGAATAGAGGCCTCTTGTTGTGTTGCTAGAATTAAGATATATTGATTGTACATTACAAAATAAGTAGGAGAATTTAATGAAAAAGTCGATTCTTTTGGGACTATTGTCTGTGACGATGATGTCTTTGTGTGGTTGCCTTAATCCGCACTTGAGCTCGATGGGCGCATCGCAAATGATTGTTGCGCACCAACCGCGTTTAGCGGTGAATGGTGATTCGTCTGCGATAACCGTGTCTGTAGATGGTTTTGGCGGTGTTAAAATGACGGGCCGGAATGTCAAAGACGGATTTTCGGCAGGCGCTTCTGTGGCGCTGAACTACAGTCCGTTTGGAATTACTTCGCCGTTGTATGTGCAGGCTGCTTTTGGTGGCAAAGGTGGTAATGCGTCTTTTGAATGCTCCGAAGCTGGAAAATGCAATGACGGTTACAATGCGTGGCTTGAAACTTCGAAAGGACGGAGAAAATATTCGTTCTGGAATTTGCAAGAACGTATGACTGTCGGCGCGGATTTTAATCTTGGTCCTGTAATATTGGGCCTTGGTGCTGGAGTTCAACTTTTCGAAGGTGGTGGCGATTTTGATGATGTTCGCGATTATCTCGGAAAGAGTCTTGCTGAAAATGAAGATGAAGGGTATGGCGTAAAGCTTTATTCTTCGACTCGCATTGGCGCAAGGATTGGGCGATATGGCGTGGTTGCTTTTGATACAGATGTCATGTGGCTAAAAACTCTGAATGTCGGGCTCATGTTGAATTATTTCCATCCGTCGGGCTTTCATGGAGGCGTTTTTGCTGTGCAAAAGGTCGGTTATGGTGTGAACTTTGGCAAGACTTTTAGCTTTTAATGCTCGCTGTTTTTTTCGACATAGATAGTCCTTTGTTCATATAGATCATTAATAAGGGTTTCGAGATTCCTTGAAACCCTTTCTGCGTTTTTTGAATTACTTTACGTACAAAAAAGGCTTCGAGCAAATGCTCGAAGCCTCTTTTAAAACCTTGGGCTTGGGCGAAGTCGTTAGACTTTCGCGAAAGCTTACTTGCTGAGGGTTTGGACTTGAACGTCCCAGCTCTGGTTGCCAAGAGCGATGCGGTAGGTGCTTGCTGCGCCAGCCTTCATGTTCTTGGTGTCGACAGCCGGAGCGGCGTTCGGGTCCTTCTTCGGCACGCCAATGTGGCGGTTGCCCTTGAGGAATTCGATACCCTTGTTGCCAGCCTTC